>QHSV01000193.1 GCA_003221655.1 Candidatus Rokuibacteriota bacterium | reverse complement strand
CCCCGGGTAAAACACGAAGACCGCTTTCGGGTTCGCGGCCCGGATCTGACTGATCTCGGCCTGATAGTCCTGCTGGCCGAGTTGGGTGTAGACCTCGGCGACCACCTTGTTCTTGAAGTAGCGCTTGAACCCCGAGATCATGTCCTTGCCGGCGGCGTAGTTGGGCGCCATGGCGTACACGTCGGTGATGTTCTGGTCCTGCATGTACTTGCCCATGGCCTCGGGCGTCTGGTCGTTCTGCCACGACGTGGTGAAGAACAGCTCGTGGCACATCTTGCCGGCGAGCTCGTGGGGCCCGGCGTTGGTCCCGATCATGAACGTGCCGGCGCTCGTCACGGTGGGCGCCACCGCCAGCATCACGTTCGACCAGATGACGCCCGAGACGAAATGGACCCTGTGCTTCTTGAGCATCTCGTCGGCGAGCTGCTTGCCGACGTCGGGCTTGACCTGATCGTCACCGTAGATCATCTCGACGTCGAGCCCGCCGACCTTCCGTCCGAGATGGTCGAGCGCCAGCTCGACCGAGTTCTTCATATGCTCCCCGATGATGCCCTGCGGCCCCGACAGCGTGGTGATGAAGCCGATCTTCACCGTCTGCGCGGCCGCCGGAGCGGCGATGAGGGCCGCGAGGAGTCCGACGAGAGCAACGCGAGTGATCGTGCGCACGGTTGACCTCCGTCCCGAAACGAGTGGCGCGATTCTAGCAAAGAGCGCCGGAGACAGTCCAGGAACGTCGGGGCGGGAACGCCTTATGGCGTAGCGAGCGAGATCACAGAGTCACCGCCCCCGGAGTCGCCCGGCCACTTCCTCCGGAATCGGCCGGGCGTGGAGCGTCTCGCCGGGCGACTTGGGGCGACCGACCCACGCGCGGACTTCGAAGCCCGTCGAGCAGAGCCGAGAGCCCACCGAGATCTCGTGCTCCATTCGGAACGTCTTCTCTCTCACCCACGCCACCTTCGACCTGATCGTCAGGACGTCGCCGTAGCGCGCCGGGCTCACGAGCTTCGATCCCGACTCGACGATTAGGCGGTGCCGGCCTCTGGCGTCAGCCGCGTCATGCCATGATGGTGTGCTATGGCCTATCGCCTGGTCGTCGCCGATCTCGACGGTACGGCGCGGTCCCGACGCTTTGGGGTCACCCCGGGAGTACGCCGGGCTATCGCCGATGTCCGCGCGCGCGGCGTCCGTGTGTGCGTGGCCACCGGTCGCATGTGGCGGTCGGCCGCCCCATGGATCCAGAGCCTCGGCGCCGACACGCCGGCGATCCTCTACAACGGGGGCCGTGTCTTCGACTTCGACGGCGGTCGCATCCTCTACGAGAGGCGGCTCGCCGCTGAATTCACCCGCCAGGCCCTCGCCGTGATCCGTCGTGACCCGGAGGTCCAGCCCCACCTCTTTTTGAACGACCGCGTGTACGTGGAGCGGCGTCACCCGATGACGGAGGCCTACGCCGAGGACGACGGGCTCGGCTACGAGGTCGTGACAGCTTTCGAGCCACTCCTCACGGATGATCCGCACAAGATCCTCGTGCTCGGCGCTCCGGGGAGGCTGGAGGCGCTCAGCAGCGCGGCGCGCCAGGGGAGGCTTTCCGCGCGCGCCGTGCAGTCCGAGCCGACCAAGCTGGAATTCCTGCCCCCGGGCAGCTCCAAGGGCGCCGCTCTCCGCGCGATGCTCGAGGCGCTCGGAGTCGAAGCCGGAGAGGTGGTCGCGGTCGGCGACAACTGGAACGACCTCGAGATGATCGAGGCGGCCGGGCTGGGCGTGGCTATGGCCGATGCGCCGGAAGGGGTCCGGGCACGAGCCGACCACGTGTGCGGAACGGCCGACGAAGAAGGTTTCCGGGACGTGCTCGAGCGCTTCGTTCTATGATCGCTGCCGCGCGATCCCGATCCTTCGCCCAACGGAGGCCTCATGCGTCGGAAGTCCAGTTTCCTCAAGGCCATGCTCCTCGCGACGTGCGCCCTCACGACCCTCGTCCTGGTGCCGGCGTCGGCCCGCGGCGAGGGCACTCTCACCCTCTACTGCAGTCCGCAGATCGAGTGGTGCCAGCTCGTGATCGCCGAGTTCACCAGGGCCACCGGGATCAAGGTCGCGATGACCCGCAAGAGCTCCGGCGAAACGTTCGCGCAGATCAAGGCAGAGGCGAGCAATCCGAAAGGGGACGTGTGGTGGGGCGGCACCGGTGACCCGCACCTGCAGGCGGCGGAGGAAGGCCTCACCCTCGAGTACCGGTCCCCGCGCCTGGGCGAGCTCCAGGCGTGGGCGACGAACCAGGCCAAGGCTTCCAACTATCGCACCGTCGGGGTCTACGCCGGCGCCCTCGGGTTCGGCTACAACACCGAGCTCGTCGCAAAGAAGAAGCTGCCCGAGCCGAAGTGCTGGAAGGATCTGACCCGACCGGATCTCAAGGGCGAAGTCCAGGTCGCCGACCCCAACTCCTCGGGCACGTCCTACACGCTGCTCGCCACGATGGTCCAGCTCCTCGGCGAAGCGGAGGCGTTCGAGTACTTGAAAAAGCTCCACCGGAACGTCAACCAGTACACCAAGTCGGGCTCGTCTCCGATCAAGGCCGCCGCTCAGGGCGAGACGACGGTCGGCATCGTCTTCATGCACGACGCGGTGACCATGGCGGTACGCGGCGCGCCCATCAAGGTGGTCGCCCCCTGCGAGGGCACGGGCTACGAGGTCGGCTCGATGAGCATCATCAAGGGCGCCCGGAACCTCGAGTCGGCGAAGAGATTCTACGACTGGGCGCTGACGGCGGCGGCCCAGAGTCTGGGAGCCACGGCCGAGGCCTACCAGGTGCCGTCGAACAAGGGAGCGGCGACGCCGCCGCAGGCTCCCAAGCTCGGCGAGATCAAGCTCATCGATTACGACTTCGCCAAGTACGGCACTTCCGCCGAGCGGAAACGTCTGCTCGAGAAGTGGGGCAAGGAGGTCAAGTCGCTCCCCCAGTAGCTCGCGCGCGGCGGAGCTGAGCCATGGATCGCGCCGTTCTCGGATGGGCCGTCGCCGGCGGGATCGCGTACGCACTCCTGCCGTGGTACGCGCTCGAGGACGGCATCTTCGGCTTCGGCTGGCTCAGCGGGTATCCCACCGACCGCATCGGCGCCCCCGCCCTCGTCCAGGCCCTCCTTCATGGACGCCTCGCTCTTCTTCCCGTGGCCGTGTTCCTGCTCGCCCCGCTCGCGGTCCGGGGCTTCAGAGGCGCCGGCGCCAGCCCCGCCCTGCTCCTCACGGTCGGTGCCGGCGGGACGGCGTGGATTGCGGTTCAGGGCTTCGCGGTTGGTGGCCAGCCCGGCATCGGCGTCGGAGGTCTCGTCGTCTTCGCCGCGCTCCTCATGCTCTTCTGCGTGGGCATGGCGGCGAAGGGAGCCTTCAACGGCGACCGTTTCCTCAGCGGAGGCATCGGCGCCGTCGTCGCCCTCGTCGTCGTGTTCGTATTCTTTCCGGTCTCCCGCGTGCTCGTCGGCGCAGTCGAGGACAGCAGCGGCGCCTTTGCGCCGAGCGAGTTCTGGGCCAAGCTCTCCGCGCGTGAGGTGTGGGGGCTCGATTGCCTGGGCTCGTCGGCCGGATGCGGGGTGGCGTGGAACACCCTGATTCTCGGCGTTCTCGTCGGGGCGAGCACCACGGCGCTCGGTCTCGCCTTCGCGCTGATCGTCACCCGCACAGGGTTCCGAGCCAAGAAGGCGCTGCGTCTCCTGACCGTGCTGCCGATCATCACCCCGCCGTTCGTGATCGGCCTCGCCGTGATCCTCCTCTTCGGCCGCGCAGGCGCGTTCACCACCTTCATGGAGCGGGCCTTCGGGGTGGTGCCGTCGCGCTGGATCTACGGCCTGCCCGGCGTCTGGCTCGCCCAGGTGCTGGCCTTCACGCCCATCGCCTTCCTCGTCCTCATCGGGGTCGTCGAGGGCATCAGCCCCTCGATGGAGGAGGCGGCGCAGACCCTGCGCGCCGACCGGTGGCGCACCTTCACCACCGTGTCGCTCCCGCTCATGCGCCCCGGCCTCGCCAATGCCTTCCTGCTCGGCTTCATCGAGAGCCTCGCCGACTTCGGCAACCCGCTCGTCCTCGGCGGCAATTACCACGTGCTGTCGATTTCCATCTTCTTCGCCGTGGTCGGCGCCCAGCACGACCGCGGCCGGGCCGCCGTGCTCTCGATCGTCCTGCTCGTGTTCACGCTCGGCGCCTTCTACGCGCAACGGCGCTGGCTGGGGCGGCGGTCGTACGCCACCGTCACCGGCAAGGGAGACGCCGGTCTTCATCCACCATTGCCCGCGTCGATGCAGCGGCTGGTCTACGCGACGGCGTTGCCGTGGGCCGTCTTCACTGCGGTCATCTACGTGATGATCCTGTTCGGCGGATTCGTCGAGACCTGGGGACGAGACCACAGCTTCTCGCTCCGCCACTACGTGGCCGCCTTCGCCGTCGACGTCACCGACTTCGGCCTGCGCTGGAAAGGGGCGGCGTGGAACTCCCTCTGGACGACTATCGAGATCGCGGCCATCTCGGCCCCGCTGACCGCCGCCATCGGACTCCTGACCGCCTACCTGCTCGTGCGCCAGCGGTTTCGGGGCAAGGAGGCCTTCGAGTTTGGCACCATGCTGAGCTTCGCCATCCCCGGCACCGTGATCGGGATCAGTTACATCCTGGCCTTCAACACTCCGCCCATCGAGCTGACCGGTACCGGGATCATCCTCGTCATCTGCTTCGTCTTCCGCAACATGCCGGTAAGCGTCCGCGCGGGAATCGCGGCCATGAGCCAGATCGATCGGAGCCTCGACGAAGCCTCCCTCACCCTGGGCGCCCGGAGCCCGACCACCATCCGTCGGGTGATTCTGCCCCTCCTGCGTCCGGCCATCGTCGCCGCGCTGGTCTTCAGCTTCGTGCGGGCCATGACCGCGATCAGCGCCGTCATCTTCCTGGTCAGCGCGAACTACGACATGGCGACCTCCTACATCGTCGGCCGAGTGGAGAACGGTGACTACGGCCTGGCAATCGCCTACTGCTCGGTCCTGATCGGGTTCATGGTCCTTGTGGTGCTCTTGATCCAGTTCGTCGTCGGTCGGCGGCGACTGGGCCGGCGGGCCCCCACCCGGGTGAGCCTCGAGGGAATACCGGCTTGAGCCTCGAGACCCACTCGGCCTCGGTCGAGTTCAGGAGGGTCACCAAAGCGTACGGCCCGGTCGTGGCCGTCCGCGAGGTTTCATTCACTGTCGCCGCAGGAACACTGGTCACTCTCCTCGGGCCGTCCGGCTGCGGGAAGACGACGACCCTCCGGCTGATCGCCGGCCTCGAGATGACGACCAGCGGGCAGATCCTCATCGGCGGCAGCGACGTAACCCGCGTCCCCGCCACTGACCGCGACGTGAGCATGGTGTTCCAGTCGTACGCGCTCTTTCCTCACATGACGGTGCTCGAGAATGTCTGCTATGGACTGAGTGTCGGCGGCGAGCCCCGCGACCGGGCGGTCGCCGCCGCCCGGGAGGGACTGGCCCTGCTCGGCCTGGTGGGGTTCGACGACCGCCTTCCCAGCGAGCTCTCGGGCGGGCAGCAGCAGCGGGTGGCTGTGGCGCGCGCGCTGGTGCTCGAGCCGAGGGTCCTCCTCTTCGACGAGCCGCTCTCGAATCTCGACGCCAAGCTCCGCCGTCGCGTGCGCCAGGAGATCCGCGATCTCCAGCAGAAGCTCCGCTTGAGCGTCGTCTACGTCACGCACGACCAGGAGGAGGCCCTGGCGGTGTCCGATCAGATCATCGTCATGGACAACGCGGTGATCGCCCAGCAGGGCACGCCGACCGAGCTCTACCTCGAGCCGGCCAGCCGGTTCGTCGCCGACTTCATCGGCGACGCCAACCTCGTCAAGGGCACGTTGAAGCGCACTGACGAGCGTCTGGCCGCCCTCCGCCTCGGTGGCGTCGAGTTCGCCCTACCCCACCGCGGGGCCACCGACGGCGAGGTCAACGTCGCCATCCGCCCCGAGGCGGTGCGGCTCCGCCCGGCCGATGGAACGGATGCCCCCCTCGTGGGAACCATTCTCAAGGCCGCCTACCTCGGGAGCCACATGGAGTACACCGTCGGCTCGGTCATCGGCGAACTGTTCGTGGTCGATAGCGGCGGGGTGGCGGCGCCCTTCACCGTCGGTGCCAGGGTCTCGATCGCCTTCACCAGTCACGGCGTCACCGTCGTGGACTGAAACCGTGTAACGTCTGGACCTTCCCTCCCAGTTTTCAGGCTACGATGGCGCCAACCGGAGCGTTTCCGAGCGCTGGGGGGCTTGGGGGCCCTTCGAGGCCCCCCTGACGAATCGCGAATGGCGCGCATCAAGATCGGTGTCGTCGGCTGCGGGCTGATCGCCCAGATGATGCACCTGCCCCATCTCCGGGAGCTCGCCGACGCCTACGAGGTGATTGCGCTCTGTGACGTATCGCCGGCGACCCTGAAGCACGTCGCCGATCACTACGACATCGGCCGGCGCTCTACGGACTACCGTGACCTGCTCACAGACGAGGTCGAGGCCATCGCCGTCCTTAGCGCCGACTCCCACGGCCAGGTGATCGTCGACGCGCTTAGGGCGGGGAAGCACGTTTTCACCGAGAAGCCGATGTGCTACACACTGGGCGAAGCCGACGAGATACTGGCTGCCCACGCGCGGGCGGGCACCGTATGCCTGGTCGCCTACATGAAGCGCTACGATCCCGCCGTCCGCTACGCCGCTCCCCTCCTCCGCCGGCTGCCCGATCTCCGGGCGATTCAGATCACGGTGCTCCATCCTTCGGAGGCGAACCAGACCGGCCACCATGACCTCCGGCGGTTCGCGGATGTCCCTGGAGAGGCGGCGGCGCGCCTGCGCGGTGAGCAAGACCGCTTGATCCGCGAGGCGATCGGCGACTTCACGCCTCTCGAGCGCCGCGTCTTCG
>QHSV01000547.1 GCA_003221655.1 Candidatus Rokuibacteriota bacterium | reverse complement strand
CTCGGCGATCGGCCCCTCTGACTCCGAAGGCCGCCAGGACGAGCGGAACGATGAACGCGAGCAGAGGCGGATACGCGACGATCCGGTGCTCGGTGAAGTGACCCCAGTTGTGCGCCAGCTGCGCCGGAATGGAGCGCTTGTCATCGAAACCTCCTGGGAAGGCCGTGGTGAGCGCAGCGAAGGTCGCAATGACAATTGCCGCCAGTCCAACGCTCACCAGGGTCACGCGGCGCCAGTTCGCGTGCGACACGTACGTAAGCCAGTACAGCGCGGGCAGGACGAAGACATCCCATTTGATGGTCATCGCGACCGGCAGCAAAAGTACGAAGAGCAGCAGATGGTTCTCCCAGATGAGCATGATCAGGACCATCCAGCTCAAGAGGGAGAGACGGTCCCATGGCTGGAACACGTGCAGGTGGTACGTCAGCACGGCGACACAGCCAAAAAACAGCATTCCGATCACGCAGTAAGGCTCCGAAACCCAGCGCCGGCAGAAGAAGAAGAGCAGGATGAAGATCGAGAAGAGCGCGACCGACTCGATGAGGAAATAGATCTTGCCGATGGACAACCCGGTCGACCGGTGGACCACTTCCGCGAGGTAGACCGTGAAGACGCGGTTGTTGAGCCCATTGAGGCCCGTCATCTGCCAGGTACTTCCGCGAGGAGGCTTGTTCTTCAGGATCGCGTTGTGAAACTCGACCCTGGTTTCGGCCGCATCGCGGCTGTAGATCGTGGTGTCGCCGACCCAGCGCTGGAGCAATACGGTCAGAGCGGCCGCGACCAGCACTAGCAGAATCGGCCGCGCGACACGCGCGGCCCGCTCCTCATGGATCATGCTGTCAGTGTGCTGACGTGAGATCAGGCGCGCGACGCGCGGCATCGACGAGCTGGAGCCGCCAGCCGTCCGGATCGCGCAGATTCAGCACCGTGCGGCCAGTGGCCCGCACGTATACAGGCTCGACCGACGCGTCGACCCCCTGAGCTTGCAGTTCCTGGCGCGCGGCGGCGACGTCGGCGACCTGGAACGCGATGTGGTTGACGCCGATTGCCTCTTCACCGCCGACCCGGTGGATCTCGAAAATCGGCTGGTTCTCGCCGGGCAGCTGAAACTCCACGGAGTCGCCGTGGTGCTTGGTCCGGACACGCTCCTGGAAGCCGAGGGCGCGGAAGAGCGCCACGTACTCCTCGAAGCGATTCACGATCAGCTCGATGTGGTCGATCTTCGTGACACCCATCCACCTCTCCTAAAGGGTGAGCTTCGTTTTGCCGTCAATGTCGACCAGCATCGAGTCCGTGACGTACCCGACGTTGAACGTCTTCATGAAGGCGAGCTGGGACGCGAACGCCTCCCGGGCCAGCGCGTCTCGCTTGGCCCAATTGAACCACATCGGAATGGCGTAACGTCGGAACTTCTGGATATCCGCCTCGGAGAGCCGGATGATCTGAACGCCCTTTTCCTTGAATTTGTCCCAGGCCGCGACGTCCTCCTTCTGGATATACGCGTACTGATCCCAGGAGTGCTGGCGCGTCGCGGCGATCACGACCTCCTGGATGTGCTTCGGCAGCGCTTTCCACTTCGGCAGGCTGACCGTGAGATCCATCAGATCCACTGGCTGGTGGAGGCACGGCGTCGTCGGCGGTCCCATGATGATGTACTTCGAACGACGTCGGCTGGATCGCGCACTACCTGTACCGGGCGGATTTCACGGCCCAGAAGTTCCGCTACACCGACCCGGCTCCCATCAAGCTCTTGCCCAGCGGATATTTCCAGCGGCAGATCTTCGCCACCTTCATGGACGACCCGGTCGGGATCGCCAACTGGTCGTTTGTGGGCCGCGACAACTTCATGTGGGCGTCCGACTACCCGCACACGCTGGCGACCTGGCCTCACTCGCGCGACGTGATCATGCGGGACTTCAAGGGTGTGCCGGACGACGTCAAGTCGAAGATGATCGGCGAGACCGCCGCCAAACTGTACGGACTGCTCGCGTAGGAGAACTGATCAACCGGGCTGGCATGGAGGTGGATCATGGCCGAGCCGAAGCTGATCTCCGCCGATTCGCACGTGAACGAGCCGGGCGATCTCTGGGTGGAGCGCATCGACAAGCAGTTCCGCGAGCGCGCGCCACGCGTGGTGGAAAACCCGCCCGGGCAGCGACCGGGGGCCTATCTGGTGCTGGAGGGCGTTACGCCCACCCATCTCGCCCAGGGGATGGGAGCCGGGAAGAAGCCCGAGGAGCTCCCACGGTTCTTTCAAGCCTCCACGTACAAGGACGTACGTCCCGGCGGCTGGGACCCGGCCGAGCGCATCAAGGACATGGATCTCGACGGGGTCGAGGCGGACGTGATCTACACGACGCTCGGGTTCCGCCAGTTCTGGCTCACGGATGCGGCGTTGCAGCGCGCCTGTTTCCGTGTCTACAACGACTGGCTGGCCGAGTACTGTGGCTACGCGCCGAAGCGGCTTGCCGGGCTTGCGCTGATCTCACTGTATGACGTCGACGAGGCGGTGAACGAGCTGAGACGCTGTGCCCGTCGAGGCCTGAAGGGCGCCCTCATTTGGGCTTCCCCGCCTGAAGACCGGCCCTACAGCTCGCCCGACTACAATCCCTTCTGGGCCGCGGCGCAGGAACTCGAGTTGCCCATCAGCCTGCACAGCATCACGGGCATGGGCGCGGAAAGCCGCCTGGCGATCAAACAGCCCCTGGACCGCTACGTGCGCTCGAGCGTCCTCTGCCATGAAGTGCAGCGCACGCTGGTCGTGTTGATCTTCTCCGGCGTGTTGGAGCGGTTCCCCTATCTCAAGTTCGTCTCGGCGGAAAACGAGGTGGGCTGGCT
The DNA here is from genome assembly GCA_003221655.1 of Candidatus Rokuibacteriota bacterium. Taxonomy (GTDB): domain Bacteria; phylum Methylomirabilota; class Methylomirabilia; order Rokubacteriales; family CSP1-6; genus AR31. The sequence goes on along the minus strand of QHSV01000547.1, from coordinate 658 downwards.
TCCTTTCTTCCTGCAGAAACTGGACCAGGCCCAGGAAGAGTACCGATATCTCTATCCGACGCCGCTGAAGCTCACGCCGAGTGAATACTTCCGGCGCCAGATCTTCGCGACGTTCATCGATGATCGGGTAGGGGTCGCCGGCCGGGAGTTCATCGGAACGGAGAACATCATGTGGTCCTCCGACTATCCCCATACCGTCTCAACCTGGCCGCATTCGCGCGAGGTCGTCGAGCGGGATTTCAAAGGCGTCCCGGAGAACGAAAAGCGGCAAATCGTGCGTGAGAACGCGGCCCGACTCTACAACTTGGCCTAGAGTACGAGAGGAGTCGCACAATGGCCATGAGACTCGGCAGTGGCAACCTGTTGTTCGAACCGGTGGAGGGCTGGGAGAAGCTCCCGGAAGGGTGGTCTTTCATCGACGTCGCTGGTGTAGCGGTGGACGGCAAGGACCACGTGTACGTCTTCAACAGGGGTGAACATCCCGTCGTCGTCTTCGATCGTGATGGCAACGTCCTGAGATCGTTTGGCGAGGGTCAATTCAGCCAGCGGCCGCACGGGATCCACACCGGTCCCGACGACTCCGTCTACTGCGTGGATGATGGACTCCATACGATCCAGAAGTTCACTCTGGACGGCAAGTTGTTGATGACCTTGGGCA
>QHSV01000546.1 GCA_003221655.1 Candidatus Rokuibacteriota bacterium | reverse complement strand
GCCAACCGCTTCCGCGATCCGAGCGACCTGCTCAGGATCGTGCTGGTGCGCGACATGTGGCTCACCGGTTTCGACGCGCCGAGCCTCCACACGATGTACGTGGACAAGCCGATGCGCGGCCACGGGCTCATGCAGGCGATCGCGCGCGTGAACCGCGTCTTCCGGGACAAGCCGGGCGGGCTCGTGGTGGATTACCTGGGAGTGGCTCACGAGCTCAAGGCGGCGCTCGCGTCCTACACCCAGAGCGGGGGCACGGGACGCACCGCGCTCGATCAGGACGAAGCGGTGGCCGTCATGCTGGAAAAGTACGAAGTCTGCAGCGGACTGTTCCATGGCTTCGACTGGTCGAATTTTACCGCCGGGACGCCCCGGGAGCGGCTGGGACTGTTGCCCGCCGCACAGGAGCACATCCTTCGGCAGGAGAACGGCAAGGACCGCTGCGTGCGGGCCGTGCGCGAACTGTCACAGGCCTTCGCGCTGGCAGTGCCACACGACGAGGCCCTGCGCATCCGCGACGACGTGGCGTTCTTCCAGGCCGCCGGACATCTCGATCCTCTCTGACGAGTTCCTGGCGGAGGTGCGTGGGATGCCCCAGCGCAATCTCGCTGTGGAGCTACTGCAGAAGCTGCTCAAGGGGGAGCTGAGCGCTCGCCGGAGGAAGAACGTCGTCCAGGCCCGCTCCTTCGCCGAGATGCTTGAGGAGACCATCCGCCGGTATCAGAACCGCGCCATCGAAGCGGCACAGGTGATCGAGGAGCTGATCCAGCTCGCGAAGGACATGCGCGCGGCGAACGCCCGCGGCGAGGCGCTCCGGCTTACCGAGGATGAGCTCGCGTTCTACGACGCGCTGGAAACGAATGACAGCGCGGTGAAGGTGCTCGGTGACGAGACACTCCGAACGATTGCCCGCGAGCTGGTGGAGACGGTGCGCAACAACGTCACGATCGACTGGACCCTGCGCGAGAACGTGCGCGCGCAGCTTCGCGTGCTTGTCAAGCGCATCCTCCGCAAGCACGGCTACCCGCCGGACAAGCAGGAGAAGGCGACGCAGACGGTGCTGGAACAGGCGGAGGTGTTGTCGGCAGAATGGGCAGCGGCATGAAGCATCGCCTACTTCGTCTCCATCGTGACCGCGAGGTCCCAATCGGGGGGAGGCGGGGAAGCGAGCAAGGCCCGGCAGCGTTCCAGATAGATCCGGCAGGGGCCATCCAGGGGACGAAACGTCAGACAGCGCTCGAATAGCTCGGCCGACTGCGCGAAGTCGCGCGAGTGGAATCCCGAGAGCCCCCGCATGTAGGTGGAGAGGAACTCTTCCGTTTCTTTCCCTGCAATCCCCGAGGGCGCGGCAGCACCGGAGGGGCCCGGCACGCCCATCGCCCACCACGCCGGCAGCTCCTCTCGCCGACCGATCAGCTCCAGCACGGTGA
>QHSV01000545.1 GCA_003221655.1 Candidatus Rokuibacteriota bacterium | reverse complement strand
GGTCGGCGGCGCCCCGAGCGAGCAGCTTGGCCATCGGCTCGACCTCCAGGGTGGACGTGAGCTCGCGGGCCAGGCGCGCAAGCACCTCGGCGACGTCGCGCCGCCGCTGCGCCTCGCGGTAGAGGCGGGCGTTCTGGATGGCGATGGCCGCCTGGGCGAGGAAAAGATCGATGAGGTCCTGCTTGTCCTTGCCGAAGCGCAGCGGCTCGGAGTGGCCGAGCGCCATGACCGCGAGCAGCTCTTCCCCGGCAAGGACCGGGTACCCGACGAAGCTGCGGATCCCCCACCGCTCCGTCCAGGCGCGATTCACGAGCCGCTCGTCGGCAAGCATGTCATCGACGACCAGGGGCGTGTGGTGGCGCGCGACCCAGCCGACGCCGCCCTGGTCGTAGGACATGATCCGCGGCGAGAACGATTCGCTCATCTCGGGAACGGTGCCGCTCGTGAACGAGAGGATACGGCGCTGCTCGTCGGCCAGCCAGAAGGTCGCCAGGCGCGCGCCGGTGAGCTCGGCGGCCGACTCGGAGATGGCTCGCAGCAGCGCGTCCAGCTCGAGCGCGCTCGAGATGCGACGGTTGACGGTCGTCAGCGCCCGGATGCGGGCGGCCTCGGCGTGCTCGGCCTCGTAGAGCGACGCGTTCCGGATCGCGATGGCCGCCTGCTTGGCCAGGAACTCGAGCGCGGCGATCTCCTCGCTCCCAAAGGTATGCTCGCTCCAGTAGTGGACGACCAGCGCGCCGAGGATGCGATCCTTCGCGGCGAGCGGGGCCGCCGCCGTGGCCTTGAAGCCCTCCCGCTCGATGTCGGCGCGGCGGGCGGGCGCCAGCCAGAGCTTCGAGTCGGTGAGGACGTTTCGCGTGGCCACCGTGCGTCCCTCGCGCACCGCCACACTGATGGGTCCGCCGCCGATCGGGATCGTGCCGACCACCGCGTATTGCTGACTGAGGCGGCCCGCCGCCCGCATGACGCGGAACTCGCTCGCGGCGGTGTCCCCCAGGACGACCATCGCCGACTCGGCGCCCATGACCTCGAGCGCCTTGCCGACGATGGTGTCGAGCACCTCGTTGAGGTCGAGCGACGAGGTGAGCGACTGGCCGATGGCCTCCATCGCGTGCAGCAGGAGCGCGCGGCGCTGGGGGTCGCTCACGTCGGTGAAAAACGCCGCCGCGCCCGCGACCCGGCCCTCGCCGTCGCGCCACGGGACGCAGCGTGCCTCGAGCCACAGGACCCGTTCGTCGCCGTGTGTCGTGTGCGGCAACTCGACCGTGCCGGGTGTCTCGCCCGCGAGGGCACGCCGAACGAGCGGGGCGAGCGCGGGGTCGCGGAACAACGGCAGGACCGACTCAGCGTTACGACCGACGGCGTCGGCCCGCATCACCCCGCTGAGGTGCTCCATGGGCGAGTTCCACTCGAACACCTCGAGCGCGGGATCGAGGAGGACGAGCGCCTCGCTGAGGCTGTCAAGGAGGTCCCTGGTAACCTCGTGCTTCTTCGGAACGCGCGCCATCTCCCGAGTATGACTGGAGCGTGGGGCCCTATGCAATAATGACGCGCATGCGGTCGCCGTCCGACACCTCGACCCGGGCGTTCGTACCGAGATCACCGACCGCGTGTCGAAAGGCCCGCCCGAGCAGAACGTGGCCCTGTTGTTCGAGCGCGTCCAGGACTTCGACATGCCCGTGCTGGTGAACGCGTTCGGCTCGCAGGACCGGATGAGCGCCGCCCTCGGCCTGAGCCACCTCGACGAGCTGGGCGAGCGCGTCACGAAGCTCCTCGACCTCAAGCTCCCGGGGACGTTCGCCGAGCGGCTCGCGAAGCTCGGCACGCTCTTCGACCTCGTGAAGGCGGGGCCGAGGCACGTCTCCGGGGCGCCCTGCCAGGAAATCGTCGAGACGGCGAACCCCTCGCTCGCCGGGCTGCCGGCGCTCCGCTGCTGGCCCGCCGACGGGGGCCGCTACATCACGCTGCCGGCCGTGTTCACCCGCGATCCGCTCACCGGCCAGCGGAACGTGGGCATGTATCGTCTCCAGGTGTTCGACGACCAGACGCTCGGCATGCACTGGCAGACTCACAAGGGTGGCGCCGAGCACCACCGGGTTGCCGAAGAGCGACCCGGGCCCTCCGCCCGCATGCCCGTGGCGATCGCGCTCGGCGGCGATCCCGCGATGATCTACGCCGCGTCCGCCCCGCTGCCGCCGGGCGTTGACGAGGTCGTCTTCGCCGGCTGGCTCCGCGGCGGCGGCGTCGAGCTGGTGCGCTGCGTGACGAACGATCTCGAGGTGCCTGCGCAAGCCGAGATCGTGCTCGAAGGCTACGTGGACCCGCGCGAGCGCCGGCGCGAGGGGCCGTTCGGTGATCACACCGGCTACTACTCGCTCGCGCGCGACTACCCCGTGTTTCATCTGACGGCGGTGACCCGTCGCGCGCGGCCCATCTACCCGACGACGATCGTGGGCCGCCCCCCG
>QHSV01000273.1 GCA_003221655.1 Candidatus Rokuibacteriota bacterium | reverse complement strand
CCGAGCGCGTGCGCAACGACGAGCCCGATGCGCTCGGAGATCCGGTCGAGGCGGTCCTCAGCGACGCCCTGCCGCCAGAGGCGCACCCGCTGCCACATTCCGTACGCGAAGATCACGATCGCCAGCGCGCCGCCGATGTAGAGCGCGACCTGAGCCCAGCCCGGGACGTTCCAGAACGTATCGCGAAACGGAACGGACGACGTCATGAGGGCCACCTTAGCACAGGGCGGATTGGCGCCGAGGAGGGCGCCGACACGGCGCCCTCCCGCGACTCATCGGACGGTGACGGTCGTCAGCGCGGCTGTTGCGGAGGCGCCGGCGGCTGCTGCTGGGGCGGCGGGACGCGGAACGGCGTGTGGCAAGTCCCGCACGCCTGCCGTCCGAACTCCTTCGCGACGGCTTCGGTGGCCGTCTGGTCCTTGCTCCGCGCGGCGTCGCGGAGCTTCTCGGCTTGCGCCCCGTAGTTTTTGACAGCGGCCTCGAACTCGGGCCACTTCTGCCAGATCTCCGGCTTCGCCTTTGACTTGTCGGTCAGCGAGCCCTCGGGGAAGAGGGCAACGATCTGCGTCGCGATGAGCGTCATCGTCTCGGCGTTCACAGCGACCGCCTCGACGTTGCCGGACTTCAGCTTGGCCTGCGCGTCCGCCCAGCTGGCGCCGTTGAGCTTCATGAGCCGCTGTCGATCGGCGACGGGATCGCCGCTCCAGATCTTGGTCGTGGACTGGCCCGTCGCGGAGCTGGCGAGCGCCAACGCAACGAGGCTACCGAGAATCACTCCCGTCTTCACGTGTCTGAGCTTCATCTTGCCTCCTTTTTGGGTTAGGAACGCGGCGCCGCGGGTTGCTGCTGCGGCGGCGGGACGCGGAAGGGCGTGTGGCACGTTCCGCAGGCGTCACGACCGAACGTGGCGACCGTCGCCGTCACGGCCGCGGCGTCCTTCGCGACCGCTTGATCGCGAAGCGTGCCGGCGCGGTTTTCGAGGTTCTTCGCGGCGGCCTGGAACTCCGGCCATTTCTGCCAGATTTCCGGCTTCGCCTTCGACTTGTCGGTGAGCGAGCCCTCGGGGAACAGGAGCGTGATCCGCTGAGCGTGGAGCGCGAGCGCCTCGGCGTTCACCGCGACACCCTCCGCGTTGCCCGCTTTGACCTTGTTCTGGATCTCCGCCCAGTTGGCGCCGTTGTTCTTCATCAGTCGCTGGCGGTCCGCGACGGGATCGCCGGACCCCATGGCGGCCGGCTTGCTGGTCGCGCAGCCGACGACGGCCAGTGCGACGAGGCTCCCGAGGATGACACCGGCCCTCACGTGTCGGAGCTCCATCTCGTTTCCTCCTTCAGTGGGTTCCATCCGGTTGTTGAAGGGCACTGCGCTCATTTGCCGATCTTGTTCTTGACCGCCGGGATCGTCTTGAGGTACCGGGCGATCGCGAGCCGGTCGGCCTTGGTCAGGTCCTTGTACCCGGCCAGCGTCCCCTCGATCATCTCGCCCATGAGCCCTCCGGCGACGTCGCCGTCGGGCTTGTTACCCGTACCGAGATAGTCGGCGATCTCCTCCTCGGACCACGCCAAGCCCGTCGCCTTGTCGGGCGTGATGTTGGGAACTTCGGAGTCTTCGGGCCCTTTGGGATTCCCTGCCAGGAAGCGTGAGTTGTCGGTCGCCATCGTCATCGTCCGCGGCGTATGGCACTCGCCGCAGTGGCCGACGGCGCGGACCAGATACTCGCCGCGCGCCGGGCCGGAGGTCGGTACCCCCGTCGGCGGCGTCTCCTGCGGCGCGAACGCCGCGAGCCAGGCCGGCAGGAACACGCTCTCGAACATCGGCACGGTGATCTTCTTCGGCTGATTGGCCCGTTTCACCGCTGGCAGGGTGCGCAGAAACGCGACGAGCGCCTTGAGATCCTCCGCCCCCATCCCGTTGAATACCGTGTACGGGTGCACCGGGACCAGGCGTTCGCCGTTCGACCGGCGACCCAGACGAATCGCGGTGATGATTTGCTCGTCGGTCCAGCCGCCGATGCCGGTCTCGCGGTCGGGCGTGATGTTGGACGAGTACACCGTCCCGAACGGCCCGTCGTATTTCCGCCCGCCCGCATTGACGGGCTGCTTCGGGACGGTGTGGCAACCGCAGCCCCCGGTCGCGCCGAAGATGTACTTGCCCCGCGCGATCTCGGCAGCGGAGGGAGGTTGCGCGGTCGCAATCTCGGAGAGCAAAGCCGGGCTCAGTACCACAAGAGCGAGGACCAGACACCTGGCCTGGCTTGCCAAGGCAATGTCTACTGGCGAACGAAGATCAAGTCGGTCTCCAGCTGAATATCGTTCGAGACCTTGAAGAAGAGCTGCTGCGGCACCTGCATGCCGTGGTCGGTGAAGGTCGTCGCGAGCCGAGCTCGCACCTTGATGTTGTCCACGGTGAAACCGAATCGCTTCTGGCTCTCGAGCTGCTCGGGTGTGAGCTTGATCCAGGTGACGGTGGCGTCGGCGGTTCGCTCGACCGGCTTCTGCTTCACCGTCAGGATGCCTCGCACCTTGGCCGGGATCGTCTTCCCGGGCTCGAGCGGCCCGGCGATCTCCACGCTCTTCATTTCGAAGGTGACCCAGCGGTTGGCCTCGACCTCGGTATCGAGGAAGTTCTTGCCGCGCATGTCGGCGTCTCGCTTGTCGACACCCGTCCGGACCAGGTTCATGTCGACCTTGACCGTTCCAGAGGCGGCTTGAGGACGGCCCGGATCGACGGTCAACGTGCCGGCAACGCCGTCGGCCGCAGTGTTACCGACGAAGGTCTCGAGCGGCGCGTCGCTCTTGAACGTGGCCCGAGAGTAGTTCGGGAGGAGCTTGAGCGCCATCGTCTCGGCGAGCACCGGGCCGGACGAGGTGGCGACGACGACCACGAGTGTCGCGAGCACAGTCATCCCGCGTGTCACGATGAATCTCCTCTCCGGAGTCTTGATAGTGGCCGAACCCCGGCTCAATACCACGAACGGGTGAGGCTAGGCACGGGTTCCCGGCTGAGCCGTCTGGAGGTCCGCCTCCATGACGAGCGCGTCCTCGCCGGTATCGTAGTAATACCCGCGCCGGCGGCCGACGACACGGAACCCAAAGGATTCATAGAGCGTTCGCGCCTCGGTGTTGCTCGGGCGCACTTCGAGGACGACGAGCCTGATCCGCCGCTGCCGCGCCTCGTCCAGGATGCCCCCGAGCAACGTCCGCCCGAGGCCCCGGCGGCGGCAGTCGGGACGGACTGCGATGTTGGTGATGTGGACCTCATCGGCGACCTCCCAGAGACAGAGGTAGCCGACGACCCGGGCGTCCTCGCGCATCGCCCAGCAGCGGGCGACCCGGTTCTGCTGCATCTCGTAGAGGAAGGCGCCCCGCGACCAGGGCATCGAGAACGACGCGCGCTCGATCCCGAGGACCTCGTCGAGGTCTTCGGGTCGCATGAGGTCAACGGAGAGCGGCACCGCGGCGCTTCAGCTCGGCCTCGGAGGGCCGGAGATAGATCGGCACGAGATCGGCCGGCGCAACCGTATCGCCGATCGTGAGGCGCGAGTATCCGAGAGCACCTACGGACGCCGGAGAGGGTCCCCGCCGCGGTGGTCGGATCCGCCGCGCATACGGCGAATGGATCTGGTCCGCGGCGTCGCCGAGGACGATCACCGGCTCCTCCAGGCGTTGGGCGAGATCGGCGGGCGCGATGGCCAGGTACTCCCACACTCGATGCATGCCGGCACCGTCCCACCGATAGAGCGACGCGTAGACTTCGCCCTTGCGGGCGTCGAGGACGGGGCACACTGGCAACGCGGCGAACGGCAGAAGGGCCGCCATCGCGTCGAGCGTCGGCACCGCCACGATCGGGATGGAGAGGGCGAGGGCCAGCCCCTTGACAGTGCTGAGGCCGATCCGAAGGCCCGTGAACGATCCCGGCCCCACGGAGACCGCGAGACCCTCGAGGTCACGGACAGCCCAACCCGCGTCGGTCAAGAGCCGATCGATGGCACCCATCAGACGCTCGGAGTGCGTCGCCCTGACGTCGAGCGCGTACTCGCCGACGACGAGCCCGCCGTCGAGGAGCGCGGCGCCGCCGGCCAGCGTCGAGGTCTCCACGGCGAGCACGCGCATGCGGCGAGTTTAGCACGCGACGAAAGCGCCGCTTGGCGGCGCTCCACCGCGTGCGATAATGCCCCGAGGAGGGCCCGGATGAGCGCAGGCGCCAGGAAGGACCCCGCCGCCGTCGAGACCGAAGTCAGGGAGAAGATTCACCTCGAGATCCTCAAGCGCACGGGCGCCTATCACGCCAACGACCACATCTTGCTGCCCTCGGGCCAGCACACCTCGGAGTATATCGAGAAGACGCTGGTCACCACGGAACCCTCGTTCACGGAAGGCCTCGGCGCGGTGATCGCCAAGCACTTCGCCCAGTGGCCCGTCGACATGGTTCTGTCGACGGGCCCGGGCGCGCTGATCCTGTCGCATTGCGTGGCGCGCGCCCATCCCTCGCGGCCCGTCGTCGTCTACGGCGCCAAGGGGCTGTCGGGGGGCAAACGACGCGTCTCCCTCCCGGTCGAGTTCCAGCGCCTCATCCGGCCCAGCGCCAAGGTTCTCCTGATCGAGGATCTGGTCAGCACCGGCTCCACGTTGAACTTGCTCATCAATCTCGTGGAGCAGCTCGGCGCGATCGTGGTTGGTATCGGCTGCCTCTGGCGCCGGACGTCGGTCGATCTCGACAACCGACCCGTCTTCAGCCTCGTGAGCCGCGACTTCCCGACCTACGATCCGGACACCTGTCCGTTTTGCAAGAAAGGCGTGCCGCTGAACGAGGAATTTGTGCGCCGCCGCCACGCCCGCCGGCCCTCATCGATCCAAGAGCCCAAAGAAGCGTAGCGCGCGCCGGGTGGGAGGGGGCGGCTACACCGCTTCCCAGAGACCCTCGGCGACGCCGGCGGTCTTGTAGGCGTCACGGATGCGATCGAGGTTCTTGGTGAAGAGGAGCCCGATCTTCGCGAAGGGCTCGAACACCGGCCCCTGGCCGTCGAGGAGCGGGAAGCTTACCCGCGGCAGCTTCTCCCACCGGCTCTGGAGCAGGGTGTTCACGGCCGCAAGGTTCGCGTAGAACTCCTCACGCTCCTTGACGGCGCGCTTGACGATCGGCGTGATCAGACAGTCGACCGTCTCCCGCGCGCGTGCCGCGCCCTCGGCCGCCGCCTCGGCGAGTGGGACAACGGTCACGCCGAGCTCGCCGAGGAAGCGCTGGAGCAGGCGCCCCACCGCGTCCTGGAGCAGGATCGCCGGGAGTCCCACCCGCTGCAGCGCGCCATGCCCGAGCGCCTTCGCGTCCGAGTACAGCTGGGCCTTGAGCCACTCGACGTGCTGGCGATTCTCGTCGTCCTTCCACCAGTCGCGGATCATCCGCTTGCCGAAGTACCGGATGGCGGCGTAGTACTTGTCCCCCTTGAAGGCCTTCTTGGCGATCCCGCGCCAGGAGTAGAACTTCGCCATCGCGTCGAGCGCCCCTATCTGCAACTCGTAGGGGCTCATCCGGCGAGGCTGGTGGACGACGTGGTGGCCGTCGTAGAACTGCCAGTTCTTGCTGATGACGTACTTCTCACCGCGATCGTAGAGCTGGTCCCAATCCGGCGAGCCGGGGATCGGCGTGAGGATCATGAACTGGATGGAGTCGATGTCGTTCTTCAGGGCGAACTCGGCGGTGGCGTCGATCGTCTCGACGTCGTCCTCGTCCGAGCCCACCACGAACATGCCGTGGATGCGGATCTTGTGGGCGTGGAAGCGCTCGATCGACCGCTCGATCTTGGCGAGATCTTGCTTCTTCTGGAAGAGCTTGAGCGTCCGCGGATTGATGGACTCGAACCCGACGTAGACGTTGAAGCAGCGGGAGTCACGCATGAGCTGGAGCAGCTCCGGATCGTCCACGGTCTCCGTCCGCACCTGGGCACCCCAGTCGGGCGTCAGGTCGCGCTCGATCATTCCGCGCAGGAGCTCTTTGCACCGCTTCTTGTTCGCGGTGAAGATGTCGTCGGCGAAGAACGTGTACAAGTTACCCCGGTGGAGTTCGAGCTCCTGCAGCACGCGCTCGACCGAGTGCGTGCGGAAGGCGTGGCCGTACATGCCGGGCACCGAGCAGAAGGTGCACGAGAAAGGGCAGCCGCGCGAGGTGGCGACCGAGATGACGCCGCCCGGTTTCCAGCCCGTGATGAGCCGGTAGTCCGGAATCGGATTGACGTCGAGGTTCGGGATCTTCGGGCGCTCCGGGAGGTGGACCGGGCGGCCGTCCGCGAGGTACGAGAGGTTCTTGATCTGCTCGAAGCCGTGTCCCGCCTGGATCGCATCGACCAGTTCCTGGAACGCAAACTCACCCTCGCCGCGAACCACGAAGTCC
>QHSV01000272.1 GCA_003221655.1 Candidatus Rokuibacteriota bacterium | reverse complement strand
GTCAATCTCGATCGCTCCCCAAATACCCCGACGGTAGATCTGCCAGATGAAGGCAACCACTGGCGCCAGCACGAGACCGACCCAGACGACGATGATGAGTAAGTCGGCCAATTCCATCTTCGGCCTCTGCTAGACGACAACCGGCTAATCGCGCCTTATCACTACCGCGGCGCGACACTCGCGACAAACTGGAGCCCGAGGCCGATGATGAGCAAGACCAGGCCCAGTCGCCCGATGAGCTCGTACCGGTCGGCCTTGCGGGCCTCTGCCATGTCCGTCTGTTCAGTAATCAGGTACTGCTTTCCGCCGCGGTGGCGAAGAGTTCACCTTCCGGATCCTGCGACCGATCTCTGGGGGCTCCGATGCCGAGTGCAATCGTATACTGGGCACCGACATGGCTCCTCACACCCCCCAAACGCTTGGCGTGCGCGGCCCGGGACGCGCCTGGACGGCGCGCTCGGTCAGGCGAGGGTCGTCGCCCCTGTTCCCTTCGCGAGGAACCGCAGCGCCACGGCGACGTGCATCGCGATCCCTGCGGGCAGCGCCGACTCGTTCACGCGCATCCGGGGTGAGTGATTCGGGAACGCGGGACCATCCGCCGGGCGCGTGCTCAGGTTCGCGATGGCGCCGGGTACCCGCTGGAGCACGTACGAGAAGTCCTCGCTCGCCATGATCGGATGGCTCATGGCATGCACCACCTCCGACCCGAGCAGCTCGCGCGCGGTGTCGAGCACGAAGTCCGCGAAGGCGGCATCGTTCACGGTCACGGGATAGCCGCGAATCAGCTCGACGGCGGCCTCGGCGCCATGGGCGGCCGCAATGCCCTCGGCGACGCGGCGGACGCCGTCGAGCACGCGCTCGCGGGTCGCCTCGGACACCGTGCGGATCGTGCCGAGCAGGCTCGCAGTGTCCGGGATGACGTTGCGGGTCGTCCCGGCCTCGATCTTCGCGACGGTCACCACCGCCGGGTCGAAGACGTGGACCCGGCGGGTCACCAGCGTCTGGAACGCCTGCACGATCTCGCACGCGATCGGGATCGGGTCGAGGCAGTCGTGCGGCGCCGAGGCGTGTCCTCCCCTGCCCCGCACCACGATCTGAAGCGTGTCGCCGGACGCCATGGCGGGCCCCGAGCGCGCTGCGATGGCGCCGGCCGTCAGCCGGTGGGTCACGTGCAGCGCGAAGGCGGCCGTCGGCGGTGGGGTCCCGTCGAGTAACCCCTCCTCGATCATGACGCGCGCTCCGTGATAGCCCTCTTCGCCGGGTTGGAACATGAACAGCACCGAGCCGGCGAGCGAGTCGCGACGGCGGGCCAGCAGACGCGCCGCGCCGACCAGCATCGCCGTGTGCGCGTCGTGGCCGCACGCATGCATCGCACCGTTCACTTCCGAGGCGAACGGGAGACCCGTCTCCTCCGGCATCGGCAGCGCGTCCATGTCGGCCCGCAGCAGGATCGTCGGACCCGGCCGCGCGCCGGCCAGCCTGGCGACGATCGACGTCGTGCGCTGCCCCGTCCGCACGTCGAGATCGAGATCGTGCAAGACGTCCAGCACGGCGCCCTGCGTGCGGGGCAGCGTGAGGCCGAGCTCGGGGTGCCGGTGAATCCGCCGGCGGAGCTGGATCGTGTCGTCGAGGATGCTTTCGGCGTCGCGGAGGATGTCGGAGGATTTCATAGAATCTGATTATAAGATCTGAAGCTCACGGGATGCTGAGATAGGTGAACAGCTTCGGATCGAGCTGGTGGCGATACTTCTCCAGCACCGGGCGCACGGCGCGCATGAACGCGTCGCGCTCGGCGTCGGTAAGGTGGATCACGTCGTTCCTCGCGGGATCGAGCTTCGCCATGATCTCGGCGTCCTCGGCCGCCGCCAGCTGCCGCTGGTACGCGGTCGCCTCCCGGGCTGCCACGTTCACGGCGGCCTGCACCTCCGTCGGCCATGCTCGGTATTGCGCCGCGTTGCACACGATCGCGGCGGCGCCCCAGAAGTGCCCGCTGAGCGTGATGTAACGATGATAGTTGTGGACGCCGAAGTTGTAGATGTTGGTGAGTGGATTATCCTGGGCCTGGAACCGCTCGCTACCGATCTGCTCCACGAACTCCTTGACGTCGGAGGCGATCGGCTCGAAGCCCAGCGTCCGGAAGACCTCCCCGTGCAGGTCGCTCATCTGGGTGCGGATGCGGATGCCGCGACAGTCTTCGGGCGTGCGGATCGGCCGCACCCGGTTCGAGAGGTGCCGGAAGCCGTTGTCCCAGTATCCTAGAAGACGACAGGCCGTCTTTTCTTGAACCTGCTGCCGGGCGCCCTCACCGTATTCGCCATCCAGGGCCCTGAACACGGTGTCGCGGTCCGTGACGATGAACGGCAGCTCGAGCAACTGCAATTGCGGCGCCGCCCTGGAAAAGCGCACGGTGGACATGTAGCAGAACGACAGTTCCCCGCGCTCGACCATCGGCACGAGATCCCCGGACGGGCGACCGAGCTTGAGGATGCTGCCGATCAGCTCGAAGCCGACGCGGTGGCCGAGTTGTCGCTCGAGCAGCTCGCCGAATCGCGCTGCGGCGCGATTGTGGATAGACGCCGGCTCCTGGTACCCACCGAACTTGATGACTAATTTTGTAGACACGTTGTTGCTCATGAGCCGCGTCTGCTATATCACAAAGCGTGAAGGGTGACGAGTGACCGACCTCGACGCCGCGCTGGCGCGACTGGGCTACGCGGCATTCCGTCCGGGCCAGCGCGAAGCCATCGAGACTCTGTTCGCCCACGGGCGGTTGCTCCTGGTGGCGCCGACCGGTGGCGGCAAGAGCCTCAGCTATCAGCTTCCCGCGACGATCCTGTCCGGCACGACCCTGGTCGTGTCGCCGCTCGTGGCCCTGATGGCGGATCAGGTGCAGGCGCTCGAAGCCCGGGGCGTGCGAGCGACCTATCTCGCCTCCACGCTCGAGGCACCGGAGATGCGGCGCCGCATGGCGCAGATGGCGCGACAGGAGTTCGCGCTCGCCTACGTGGCGCCGGAGCGGCTTGCCTTCCCCGGTTTCCGTGGGCTGATCCGCGAGATCGACTGCCCCCTGGTGGCCGTCGACGAGGCTCACTGCATCAGCGAGTGGGGCCACGACTTCCGCCCGGAATACCTCACGATCGGAGCGCTGCTCGCCGACCTGCCGCGCGCCCGGGTGCTGGCATGCACGGCGACGGCGACGCCGATCGTGCGCGACGAGATCCTGGCCCGGCTCGGCCTGCCGCCCGATACGCCCCAGATCGTCCGGGGCTTCGCGCGGCCCAATCTGGCCCTGCGCGCCGCGGAGATCGTTGGCCGCCGCGAGCGGGAGCGCCTCGTGGACAGCGCCCTCTCGGAGGCGCTCGAGGGCCCGAAGCGAGGGCGCGGGACGGCCATCGTCTACGCGCCCACGCGCAAGCAGGCCGAGGAAGAGAGCGAGCGGCTGGCGGAGCGCGGCTGGCGCGCCCGCTCGTACCACGCGGGCCTCGACGGGAGGACGCGCGATACCGTGCAGCGTGAGTTCGCCGAAGGCGGGCTGGAGGTCATCGTGGCCACGAATGCCTTCGGCATGGGGATCGATCGCCCTGATGTTCGGGCCGTGATCCATCTGGGCCCGCCGGGGTCGATCGAGGCGTATTACCAGGAGGTCGGCCGCGCGGGGCGCGACGGGGCTCCCGCGCTCGGACTCCTCCTGGTCGGCGCCCGTGACCTGCCGCTGCGGCGGGCGCTGCTCGAGCGAGGCGCGGGCGAGGCGGTGCTGGATCCGGCCGTGGTCGAGCACAAGTGGAGCATGTTCCTCGAGTTGATGCGTTGGGCCGAGGGCGGCAGCTGCCGCCACGACGCGATTCTGCGTTATTTCGGGGACGAGGCGGAAACGCTCGCGGGCTGCGGCCGGTGTGACGTGTGCCTCGCCCTCGAAGAAAAGCCGGAGGCCGGAGATCCTGAGCGGGTGACGCTGATCGTCCGGAAGGCGCTGTCGGGGGTGGCGCGCGTCCATGGCCGTTTCGGGCTCCAGCTCGCCGTCAAGCTCGTCCACGGTGACGCCGACGAGCGGCTCGAGCGCGCGGGGCTCACGAAGGTCCAGACCTTCGGAAACCTCAGGGATCAGCCCTCGCCCTGGTTGATCGCGCTGCTCCGGCGCTGTGTGTCGGCCGGCTGGGTGAGCTTCGAGGGCGCCGATCGTCCCGTCGTCACGCTGACCGAGGATGGTCGCGCCGTGATGAAGGGCGAGCGCCCCGCGCGCCTGCTCCTGCCGCCCTCGTCGTCTGGACCCAAGCGCGTTGAGCGTGTCGGCTCGCGGCGAGTCGAGCCGGCGGCGGATCGGGCGCCCGAGCGGGTCGCCGACCGTGAGCCGGTCGAGCTGGACGCGGCGGCGCTGGCCCTGTTCGAGGCGCTCCGGCGCCATCGCCTCGCCGTGGCCCGAACAGAAGGCGTGGCTCCCTTCATCGTGGCCAGCGATCGCACGTTGCGCGACATCGCCGCGC
This sequence comes from Candidatus Rokuibacteriota bacterium, assembly GCA_003221655.1. GTDB lineage: Bacteria > Methylomirabilota > Methylomirabilia > Rokubacteriales > CSP1-6 > AR31. The sequence continues at coordinate 8,161 of QHSV01000272.1, read as the reverse complement.
TGCGGCCGCGCGATCTCGCCGAGCTCGAGCGCGCCCATGGGGTGGGGCGGCACAAGGCCGCCCGGTACGGCGCCGGATTGCTCCAGGTGGTGGCGGCACAAGCCTCGCGGGCCCACGAGCCGTGACTCGTGATGCCGACCGGTCGCGGTGGGTGCCCGCGGCAAGCGCGCTACTTCGGCAGCCGAGCCTCGAGCGCATCGAGCCAGGCGCCAAGCGCTTTCAGATGAAGGTCGACGAGAGCGTCAGTGTCGGTCGGGACGGCCAGGGCGCGCTCCCGGCAGTAGGCGCCGACGGTCGCGTCGACGTCGAATAACGCGGTCGCCAGCGTGCCGGGGTCCAGCTCGTCGACCTCCGCGCGGCGTTCGGCCCGGCGCTCGGAATCCTCCGACGGGTCGAAACGTTCCATGACCGCGACCATTCGATCGTAGAGTGCACCGTAGCGGTCACCCATCGCGAAATACGGCGGCAGCCCCTGAGACGTCAGGAACTCGTCCACGGTCCCACGCGTGCCGTAGATTCCTGCGGTCTGCGGATGGGGCTCGAGATGTCCGAAGCTTTCGTCGCCTTCCGGGGAGGTCCAGCGGGCGAGCGGATAAAGCCGGCAAGCGAGCGGTCGGTCGGGGTGAACCGTGCAGCCCTGCGGTCCGAGGAAGACACACCCGCGGTCGTCAGCGCGAGTTTGCAGGACGGTCCCGCCGGCCTCGGTGTAGCGGGCAAAGAACTCGGTCGTGCTGACGCCAAGCCGGCGCGACAACCGGAGCGCCTCGTACGGTCCCACCCGGATCGCCTTACCGTGGCAGCACCGGTTGCAGGCGTTGCAAACGTACGAGTACGGGCTGTCGCGCCGGAGGCTGAAGTCGACCCGGGCTATCGGATCGCCGTACGGAACTGCTGTGCCTCCGCGTCGCGAACCACTGGAGCCGGCGCGGGCTTACTTCCCGATGCCCTTGCCTTCGCCCTTCGCGTCGCCCTTGCCTTCGCCCTTCAAGTCGCCCTTGCCTTCGCCCTTCAAGTCGCCCTTGCCTTCGCCCTTCGCGCCGGCCTTGCCTTCGCCCTTCGCGCCGGCCTTGCCCTCGCCCTTCGCGCCGGCCTTGCCCTCGCCCTTCGCGCCGGCCTTGCCCTCGCCCTTCGTCTCAGCCTTGCCCTCACCCTTCGTCTCGCCCTTGCCCTCGCCCTTCGTCTCGCCCTTGCCCTCGCCCTTACCTTGGGCGATCGAGCTGGCGGGACGGACGCCGAGGGCGACACCGAAGGCTGCGCTTCGATGCGGCTTCTCAGGCGCTGCGGAAACGGCTCGACTTGACGAACAGGATCGCCAGCATCGGCAGCACGAAACTGAGCACGGTCGTCACCACCAGCAGCATCCCGAGCTCGCTGTAGTCGGACGGCGACGTGAGCGCGCCGGTGGCGCCCTTCACTTCGCGGGCAACGGTGAAGATCTGATTCAGGTACTTCGTTCCGAGCTGCGCCGCCGCCAGCGCGAGGTTCGTGAACGACGCCATGATCGCGAAGAACGTCGCTTTCAAGCGGTCGGGCGCGGAATTCGCGATCCACGCCAGCATCGGCACCATCGCGATCTGGCCGAGCGGTGATTCGAGCGCCGTGTCGATGAGCACGATCATGCGCGCATCGACCAGACCGCCAGTGTGCGCCGCCGTCCATTCGTGCAGCCCGTAATACATGCCGACGACGGGGAGGCCGAGCAACGTGCTCACGATGGTGAGAAAGCCGACGATGTAGGCGATCGAGCGCTCCGCCATGAAGCGGCGAAAGATGAACAGCCCAGCGAGGGTGAGCACGCTGCCGATCAGCGACAGCGTGGCGAGGAACTGTTGATCGAAGCCGAGTTGATCGATCATCCACCACGTCGAGCCGGCGCCCGGGCCCGGCATGGCCCGGAACACGAAGACGACCAGCGCGGTCCCCACCAGCACATGACGCGCATCCGCCTCCAGCTCTCCGGTGAGCCGCCGGATCAGGAACAGCACGATGGCCATCGACACACCGAACACGATCTCCTGACCGCCGGCGACCTGCCCGACGCCGACGCCGAGCGAGACGACCGCGAACGCGAGGCCGCCGCCGAGGATCCACCAATTGACCGGGGGGCGCTCGCCGTGCGGGTTGAGCATCCTGCGCACGTCGCTCCTCGCGAAGCCCCTCGCGCCGAGCCGCCTCGCGGCCCGCCATGTGAGAGCCATACCGAAGACCACGCCGAGCACCGAGACGAAGGGAATGACGAGTGCCAGCTCGTAGACCCGTAGATAGGCGAGGGTCCTTTCGGCCTCGGGCAGCGCGCCAGCGCCGCGCAGCAGGTACACGTTCGCGAGCGAGACGAGGACGCTGCCACCGATGATCGCGACGCGACCGAGCGTCTGCACGGTCGTGTTCATGGACTTCCGCTCGGCCATTCCGATCGGCCGTCCGTCGGCATCGAAGCGCGGCACCGCCTCGACGGTCATCGCGTCGGCGACGACGTCCTGCACGACGTACCCGATGGGCGAGAGCAGCGCGGCGAGCACAACCACGTCTCGACGCTCCACAGCGCGCGCATCAACTCGGTGTGGCCGAGCAAGCCGATCATGATGACCAGGCTCGCCGCGATCAAGCCGGCGCCCGCGAAGACCAGCGCGGCCTTCCACCGCCAGATCAGATCGACAAGATGCCCGAGTGGCACTTTGAGCGCCCACGGGAGTCCCGCCCAGAAGCCGAGCGCGGCGAGAAATTCGGCCGAGAGTCCCAACCGCTCCTTGACGAAGAACACCCCCACGATGCCGGTGAGCCCGGAGATGCCCGCCGCGACATAGACCATGAGCGGCGGAAGGTAGGAGAGCCGCATCTCGCGCCCGAGCGCGAGGACGTTGCGGTCGATCCAGTGTCGAACCGCGGCGAGGTAGCCTGGTGGGGCGGCCGGAGGCGCCGAGGACATCGGTGCAAGGGTATGCACGAATCAACGCGGTCGCAATGGCGCCTCGTCGTTTCCGGAACCCGCCCGACGCGCCTTCCATGTCGCGACCGCCGAGTGCCCTTGACACGAGGGCGCCGACACTCGTATTCTCCCGAGCACGTTTCGTGCGGCGGGAGGCAACGATGGTGGTTCTCCGGTACGCCTCGCTTGGGGTCGTTCTCCTGCTCTTCGGCTGCACGTCGGTCAACCAGAAGCCGATCGAGGTCGACATGCCGACGGCTCAAAAACACTTCATCGTGAAGGCCCCCGACGACCACACGTTCCGCTGATCGGCACATCCCGAGAGAAAGGAAAGAACCATGGCGCGAATCAAGCACATCGCGTTGTCGACCGAAGATCCGGCAAAGACCGCCGAGTTCTACAAGAAAACTTTCGGTCTCACGGAGCTACGCCGCGAGCCCGCCGGCACCGGCGCCGAGGGCGTGTGGCTGAGCGACGGTTACATCTATTTTGCCATCCTCCGGTACGGCGGCGACGACACACCCAACCTCGGCGAAGGGCCGTCCACCGTCAAGGGCATCCATCACATCGGCTTCTACGTCGACGACCTCGAGGAGACGTGTGCCACGCTCGAGGCGGCACATTGCACCGAGTGCCCGGGCAGCAACAAGGTCAACCGAAAGTACAAAGGCCCGGATGGGCTCATGATGGACGTGCGCGCCCGGGGCTGGGACGAGCAGATCAAAGCCCGAATGCAGCTGTATCAGCTCACTCCGGCATCGGTTTCGCCTGCGTAATCCGCGCTCCGTGCGCGAAGGGGCCAGGTGGCTGGAGGACGCCCAATGCTGAAACTCTCCGACATCAAGTCTTCGGACGAGGAGCTGCGGGACTACTACGCCCAGCTCCGAACGCAACACGTGACGCCGGCCTGGATCGGCGGCGGCATCAGCATCGAGCCCCGGAGCAAGGCCGTACCACACGTGTGGCGCTGGCGCGCTCTGCGTCCTCAGGCGATGCGGGCCGCCGAGCTCGTCGGGACCGAGCAGGCCGAACGACGGGTGCTTCGCCTGACCAACCCCGAGCTGCCGGGCGTGTCGGCGAGCAACACGCTGGTGGCCAATCTCCAGATCGTGATGCCCGGCGAGATCGCCCGCGCCCATCGCCATTCTGCCTCGGCGCTGCGCCTGATCATCGAGGGCACGGGCGGCTATACGGTCGTGAACGGTGACCGCGTTCCCATGTCCCCGGGTGACCTCGTGCTGACCCCCAATTGGACGTGGCACGACCATGCGAACGACACCGACGAGCCGATGATCTGGCTCGATGGCCTGGACACCCCGTTGGTGCGCGCGCTGGAGGCCGGGTTCTACGAGGAGTACCACCGGGAGACTCAACCCGTCGGCGAGGGTGCCGGCTCGCCGCGGTGGCACTACCCGATGGCGGAGGCTCGTGCCGCCCTGGAACGGCTGGCAGCCGAGAACTCCGGCAGCCCCTTCGACGGCGTCATCCTCGAATACACGAACCGCGTGACCGGCGGACCCGTCATGCCGACCATCGCGTGCTACGTCCAGTTGCTGCGCCCGGGGGAGGCGACCCAGGCCCATCGCCACGTCTGCTGCACGAATTACCACGTGATCGAGGGCGCCGGACACTCGGTGGTGGGTGGCCAGCGGTTGGACTGGGAGGACAAGGACGTGTTCACGGTGCCGACCTGGACTTTCCATGAGCACGTCAACAGCGGCGATCGCCCTGCGTTCCTGTTCAGCTTCACCGACGCCCCGGTGATGAAGGCGCTTGACCTCTACCGCGAGGAGGCGCAAGCGTAGCGCTCGTCGCCCCGCATCCTCACCGCCTGTCCCGAGCCGGCGGCATCGCTCGCATCATCACCATGCTCGTGCTGGGCGCAGCGTGCGTCGCCCATGCCCAGGGCCGCCCTCCGGGCGCCGGTCCCGACGTGCCCGACACCGGCGGCGAAGCGGAGGCGCTGCGTCAGGCCGTGCCGCCGGCGGCCGCAGCATCGACCACGGCACGCGGCATCCTCGACCGCGTGCGCCCCGCGATGATCCAGATCAAGGGCTTCTTCGGTACCAACACGGCCGAAGCCTTTCATGGCAGCGGGTTTGCGGTGGCCCGCGGGGGCGTGTTCATCACGAACTGGCACGTGGTGAGCGACGCCGTCCTCTATCCCGAGAAATACCGGCTCGAGTACCGGGCGCCCACGGGCGCGACGGGCCGCGTGACCGTGCGCGCGATCGACGTCCGCCATGACCTGGCGCTCGTCGAGGCGCACGGGTTCGCCCCGGCCTCACTGTCGCTCCGTCCGGACGTGGCGATCAAGGGCGAGCGCGCTTACTCGGTGGGCTTTCCGCTCGACGTAGGCCTCACGATCACCGAGGGGGTCAGCAACGGCCGGGTCGAGGACTCGTTCGAACCGCGAGTCCACTACTCGGGCGCGCTCAACCCCGGCATGTCCGGAGGCCCGGGGCTCGACAGCTCGGCGAACGTGATCGGGGTCAACGTTGCCGGGTATCGAGCGTCGCAACTGGTCGCATTCCTGGTTCCCGTCGAGCACGCGGTCGCGCTCCTCGCGCGCGCGGAAAAGTCACCGCTCGATGCCCGGCGGGCGCGGGATGAGATCGCGAGCCAGCTCCGGGCGCACTCCGAGGCGCTCCTCACCGCGCTCGGCTCGAAGCTGCCGACCCAGAGCCATCACGGATACGAGCTGCCGGCGAAGCTGGCGCCCTTCGTCGAATGCCGCGCGGCCGGCGATCCCGCGCCGGACCAGCCGGTGCACGTCGAGCGGGTCACCTGCGACGCGAAGTCCTCGGTCTACCTCGGCCGCAACATGTACCCGGGCGGGCTCACGTTCCAGCACCAGGTGATGCGCACCTACACCCTCGACGCTTGGCGCTTCGCTAATCGGATGCAGGAGGCGAAGGCACCGCACGGCACCTTCGGCCCCGCCCGGCAGCTGGCGCCGTTCGCGTGCAAGCAGAACAACGTCGAGCTGAACGGATTCACGGCAAACGCGACGGTCTGCCTGCGCGCGTACCGCAAACTCGACGGGATCTACGACCTCAACGTGCGTGTCGTGAGCAAGAACGGGCTGAAGCAGGGGTTCGTGTCGAGCCTGAGCCTGACCGGCGTCGCCGCCGATCGGGCGTTGGCATTCGCCCGGACCTACCTGGATGCGATGCAATGGAAACCGTGATGGTCGTCGAGGTGCTCGGCGGCCACGGCCGCGTGCGGGCCCGCCACCGCATCGCGGCCTCCGGCGGGGAGGTGCAGTGCACGGTCGGCCGCGGCGCGCGCTGCGACGTCGTGCTCGACGACCCGTTCGTCGCCGCGGTCCACGCGCGGATCGCCGTCGACGCCGAAGGAACTGTCACGGTCAGCGATCTCGAAAGCGTCAATGGGGTCGAGATCGGCGGGCGGCGCCTGCACGGCGTGGAGCAGGTGCGGCTCGCCGACGGCGTGCTTCGCGTCGGACGCACACGCCTGCGCGTGCGGACCGAGCGCGAGGTCATCGCTCCCGAGCAGCCGGACCGGGGCGCGCCGTCGTGGCAGGCGCGCGCCAGCGAGCAACGCGTGCTTGCGGCCGGAGTCGCGGCGAGTGTCGCCGTCACCGTGTTCGAGGTCTGGACGGGCACCGCGCGACCCCGCGAGCTGGCGACCACGCTCGTCGCGATGCTGCTCGTGATGCTCGCCCTGGCCGGGGTGTGGATCGCGCTGTGGGCGCTGGCGAGCCGGGTCGCCTTCGGCGAGTCCCGCTGGGTACGCCACGCGGTGATCGTGTTCGTCGTCTACGCGGTCCTTTCCGTCGTGGCGCTGGTGGCCGAGATCGTCAACAGCGCACTCGGGCTCCACGTGTCGTCCACCGTCGCCGCGGCAGTGCTGGTCGGTGTCGGGGCGAGCACGGCCCTGTCCAGCCATCTGGTGAATGCGAGTCCGATGCGCGCACGGATCGCCGTCACCATCGGTGTGACGATCCCGGCGGTCATCATTGCGGCGATTCTGTGGACGCAAACGCGCAACGAGAATCGCAGCCCGAGTCATATCGCCGACCACGATCGGATCCTGCCCCCGGCGCTCCTGTGGCGTCGCGGGCTGCCGTTCGACGGCTTCACCGCCGAGCTCGCCGACCTTCGAGCCAGGGCCGACGCGAGACGTGCGTTCGTGGAGCGCGAAGACCCCTCGCCGGACGAGGACGACTCCGAGTGAGGGGGCGTGAACGCCGCTTCCGTGTCGTTTACACTACTCGCGGCCGAACGCTTGACCAAGGAGAGTCTCCGCGATGACACAGACGATGAAGGCGTGGTTCACGGTTCCCGGTCCCGAGGGCGCAGTGTTCGAATTTCGCGAGAGCCCTGTGCCGGCTCCTGGACCCGGCCAGGTGGTCGTAGCTGTTCGTGCGGCCGGCACGAATCGCGGCGAGCTGATCCGAGGCGCGCAGTTGCGGGCGGCCACCGCACCGGCCAGCCCCGCGCGAGCAGGCACAGAGTTCGCGGGCGAGATCGCCGCCCTCGGTGATGGGGTGAGCGGCTGGACGCCGGGGGACCGCGTCATGGGCCGCGCGGTCGGCAGCTACGCGCAGTACGTCGTGGCGCACCAGCGCGCCCTCATGCGGATCCCCGACCGCATGCCGTGGGCCGAGGCCGCGGCGATTCCCAACGTCTTCGTCACCGCGCACGACGCGCTCGTGACCAACGCGGCCGCCAGGCCGGGCGAGTCCGTGATGGTCACCGCCGGCCCCTCGGGCGTCGGCACGGCGGCCATCCAGATCGCGCGCCACATCGGTGCGAACCCCGTGCTGGCGACCACCCGGACCCCGGCCAAGGCGGCCGCGTTGCGCGCCCTCGGTGCCCACGAGACCATCGACACACGCGACGCCGGCAAGTGGGTGGACGCGGTGATGCGCGCGACGGCGGATCGCGGCGTCGACGTCATCATCGACCACGTCGGCGGCCCGATGCTCGCCGACAACATCCGGGTGCTCGCGCTCAAGGCGCGGCTGGTGAGCGTCGGGCGCAACGCCGGCCGCGTCGGCGATTGCGATCTGGACGAGGTGGCGCGCAAGCGCGCGAGCATCATTGGCGTCACCTTCCGCACGCGCACCCCCGAGGAGTCGCTCGTGTGCAGCGAGCGGTTCAGCGCCCACCTGCTCGACGCCGTCGCGAAGGGCGCGCTCAAGCCCGTGCTCGACCGCACGTTCCCATTCGACCGGCTCACCGACGCGCACAAGTACATGCTGAGCGA
>QHSV01000271.1 GCA_003221655.1 Candidatus Rokuibacteriota bacterium | reverse complement strand
GAGTCATGTGGCAATACGTCCTCAAACGTCTCCTGCTGATGATTCCCACCCTGCTCGGGGTCGCCCTGGTGGTCTTCCTGCTCATGCACGTCGTCCCCGGGGATATCGCCCTGTTGATCCTGGGCGCGGGTGAGCAAGGCGGCGATGTCAACCTGTTCGAGCTCCAGAAGGTGCGAAACAAACTGGGGCTCGACCGCCCGCTGTATGAACAGTTCTTCTCCTGGGTCTGGGGCATCGTCCGGCTGGACTTCGGCAACTCCCTGTGGACCGGGGCGCCGGTGATCGAGGAGCTGCGTATACGTTTCCCCTTGACCCTCGAGATCGCTCTCTTCGCGACGCTGGTCTCCACCGTGATCGCCATCCCGTTGGGCACGCTGGCGGCAATCCGTCAGGATACCTGGGTGGACTATGGCGTGCGCGTCATCAGCATCGGGGGCCTGGCGATCCCGAACTTCTGGACCGGCATCCTGCTCATCCTCTTCCTCGTCATCTACTTCCAGTGGAGCCCGCCGCTGGTGTTCGTCCCGCTCTGGGAGGACCCCTGGGAGAATTTCAAGCAACTGATCTGGCCCATCGTCACCGTGGGCTACCGCAATGCCGCGGTGAGCACGCGCCTGACACGCTCGGCGGTGTTGGAGATCATGCGGGAGGACTACATTCGCACGGCCTGGGCGAAGGGCTTGCGCGAGTTCATCGTGGTGGTCAAGCACACCCTGAAGAATGCCATGTTGCCGGTGATCACCATCATCGGGGCGGAGCTCGCCTTCCTGATGGGCGGTCTGGTGGTCACGGAGACCGTCTTTACCCTGAACGGACTGGGCCGCTTCATCGTCGATGCCATCTTGCGTCGAGACATTCCGGTGGTGCAGACGATGGTGTTGCTGACCGCTTTCATCATCGTCTTCGTGAATCTGATCGTCGATCTACTCTATGCCTGGCTGGACCCCCGGATCAGCTACGGCACCGCCAAGGCCAGCCCCCGCTAAGGAGGTCGAGATGGCCGTAACACATGAGGTACCCCTCACAACCCCACGACTGAAGGCCGTTGCGGGGGGTAAGAACTGGGCCGGCACGCACGCCTGGCCCGAGATCCGCAAGTTCATCGTCACGAAGCCCTTGGGGGCAGCCGGTGGCGCCATCATTCTGTTGATGGTGCTCACCGCCGTCTTTGCCGATGTCCTCGCCCCGTATGATCCCCATGCAATCAATCAGCGCATCCAGTTCACCGCCCCGAGCATGAACCACTGGTTCGGCACCGACGAGTTCGGCCGGGATTTGTTCACCCGCATCGTCTACGGCGCGCGCGTCGCGCTGTTCATCGGCCTGACCGCTGCCTTTCTCGGCGCGACCGTTGGGGCGTTTCTCGGCGTGGTCAGCGCCTATCTCGGTGGCAGAGTGGACCTGTACCTGCAGCGCCTCATCGATGTGATGCTCGCGTTCCCGTTGCTGATCCTCGCGCTCGCGATTGTCACCGTCCTGGGCCGTTCGGTTCCCAATGTGGTGATGGCCATCGCCATCCCCATCATTCCCCGCACCGCTCGCATCGTCCGCTCCAGCGCCCTGAGCATCAAAGAAAATATGTATGTCGAAGGCGCTCGCGCGCTGGGGAGCTCGCACCCGAAGGTGATTCTGCGCCATATCATCCCCAACGTCATGGCGCCGTATTTGATCATGCTGACGGCTCAGTTCGGGAACGCCATCCTCGTGGAAGCCTCGTTGAGCTTCCTGGGGTTGGGTACCGCCGAGCCCACGCCGTCGTGGGGGTTGATGCTCTCCGGGAGCGCGCTGTCGTATGCCGAGAGGGCGGCGTGGGTGGCTGTCTTCCCCGGCCTCGCCATCAGCCTGGCGGTGTTCGGCTTCAACCTCTTCGGCGATTCGCTTCGGGATGCCCTGGACCCCAAGCTACGCCACCGCAAATGAGCGCATGCACGACCCGGGGACGCTGAGATACGCGGATCCCCCCAAAGAGGCCATGTCGCTCCGCTAGTCGTCCTGCAAAGGGTGCGATCGGAACGCGGTCTTCGGCCGAGGCATGGGAACGTGCGTCCCCTTGACCGCGTGCCAGAGGATGGTGTTCAGGGTCTGGGCGTCCGCCTCGTCGGGCCGATCAAGAGCCAGCTCATTGGAGTCTTTGGCGCGATGCGCGTTCTTCTGATTGACCTCACTGAGGGACTGTTTAGGCTGGAGAGCGTTGTAGGGCATGAGTGTCGGCGTGTCGCTGAAGGCGGCGATCATTGGCGCGGCTGCGGCGTCGAACTGACTCATCGGTGGGAGACCGAGGATGAGTTCGATGGTCCGCAGCATCGAGACCGTGGAGTACATGCGGTGATCGACGACGCCTCGTCGCACGTAGGGCGAGGCGACCAAGCACACGGTGCGGTGCGCGTCGACATGGTCCGGTCCGTCCTGCGCGTCGTCCTCAATGATGAAGATGGCGGTCTCCCGCCAGATCGGCGAGTGGGACACGGTTTGCACAATCCGGCCGAGTGCGAGATCGTTGTCCGCCACCATGGCTTTCGGCGTCGGGTAGCCCGGACGGGTGGCCGCCGTATGGTCATTGGGGAGTGAGAGGATCATCAGCGTCGGAGCCGTGCCGCGCCGAACGAACTCCTCGAACTCTGCCTCCCAGGCGTCGACGCGCGCTTGGTCTCGAATCGAGAGATCGTAGCCGGCGTAGGTAGGAGAGAAGTGCCCGACTAGATTGGCGAACGGAGCGGGCTCGACGGCCGGTGGCTTGGAGCGGAACGCGAAGAACTCTCCGTACACGCGGTACGTAAGGCCAGCCCGAGCGGCGTACTCCCACAGGTAGCCGCGCAGGGGCGTCGACGCGCTTGACCCACCCTGGAAATCGTAGAAGCGATTTCGGCTGGAGTAGTTGGCCGGCCACATCTTCTGCACATAATCGGTCGCGACGGCAGCGGTGGACCAATTGTGGCCATCGGCAGAGACTTCTGCGTCCGCATAGCAGTTGTCCAAGAGGACAAAGGTTTCCGCGAGCGCGTGGTGGTTGGGCGTTACGTCGCGACCGAACAGGACGAGATTGCGATCGCCGTCGCCTTGGGGCAGATCGCCGAGGACCTGATCGTAGGTTCGGTTCTCTTTGATGATGTAGATAACATGCCGGATGAGGCTCGGGTCCCCGACGCGGCGAGGCACGGCGTGGGGACTCGTGTCTCGTGGACCCTGCGTGAGAACCTTCTGGGTCTCGTCAAACCCGTTGTTCTTCACGACTTGGGTCGTGTACGTGCGGAGCGCCGCCGCGTTCGGCACAGCGATCACCGACAGCGTGCCCCGCGCCATGCTGCCGATGTACTGAGCAGTCGGCGTGGGTCGTTCCGGGTTGGGTCCGCGCGGATTTGGCCCGGCGCCGAGGCCCTTCATATTCGCGACGTACAGGGATTGGCCATCGTGCGAGACCACGATGGCGCTCGGAAACCACGCGGTCGGAATCAGTCCGCGGATGCGGTAGGTCGCAGTGTCCACGACGGCGACATCGTTATTGCCGCCGTTCGCGACGTACAACGTGTGGCCATCCGGCGCCACCGCGAGGGCATTGGGCATCGAGCCCATCGGCGCGCCTGAATATGGGGAGAGGTCCACAGTCCCCACCACCGCGTCCGTCGATGTGTCGACGACGCTGACGGTGTCGCTTGTCGCGTTCGCAACGTAGAGACGCTTTCGGTCGGGTGAGAGCGCCAGCCCGCTGGCGTGGCCGCCGGTCGGAATTCGCTGAAGCAGTCGCTGCTGACCGATGTCGATGACGCTCACGCCACCGCCATTCCACTCAGAGACGTAGAGCTTCTCGCCGGCCTGGACCAGCGCATACGGAAGCGTGCCGATGTTGTCGGCCCTCGCGGGCGGCGCGAGACGAACTCGAGCGCGCACCTGGCCGGCCGCCGTGTCGATGAACACCACGGCGTTCTCGAGATTGAGGGCGGCATAGAGGACGGCGCCGTCAGGCGAAATCGCGAGGCCGGCCGGGTAGATCCGGGCCGTAGCGGTACCGAGCGAAATGGGCGGGCGTTCGGCCATAGTGCGCCCGGTCAAGTCATACACGCGGATCTTGTTGTTCCCGCCGGCGGAGGCATACACGCGGCGACCATCCGGCGTGACGGCGATCCCCAGAAAGAGCGCCTCGGGGCTGCTGTACGGAATCGTCTGGACGACCTCCTGCGTCGTGGTATCGAAGAGCATAAGACTCTGCTCGCCCTGCCCGTTGTTGGAGATCAGCAGGTACTGTCCATCCGGGGTGGTTGCGATACCAAGCGGTCGATCCCCGATCTCGACCTGAAGGCCGGCGGGCGTGAGGAGCCAGTGATTTGGGGTGACTCCCGTCCCGTCTGGTTGAGGCCCAACGCGGCCGAAGAAGGCAGAGCCCACCACAGCGCACGCTCCCAACACGACGACCAGAAGAACCACAAGGATCGACCTCCGCGGTTCGCGCACCATTCAGCGTCTCCTCCTGGGCGGGTTGAGGTTCCGGGCGCATAGGGAACCAGAACACGAATTTCGCGCGCCGAGATTCTACTCTACCAACTGGCGACAAGACTCGCCGCGCTGTCCTTCCTCACCGGGCCCCTGCTGGCTCTAGAGCGGCGCATCGTGAGGCCGGCCTGCCGACGTCCGTTCGTTCTGCCACGCGACCCCGGTGATACGATGCTCGGACGATGTGGCGCTGGCTTCGTGATCTCGCGGCAAAGGACATCGGGGCTTTCCTCGCGGCGGAGCTAAAACGACCGCTCAGCCGGTTTCATTCCCACGTGAAGGAGCTGCCGCAGTACCGCTTCGTCGATCTCCATGACGCGGTGGCCAACCGGTGCCAAGACCTCGGGATCACGGCCACCATCGCCTCCGACCACCGCAGTGAGTACCTGAACGCGATCCTTCACGCCAAGCCCGGGCGCTGGGTCTCCCGCCGGGTGGCTCGCTCGGCCCGGATCGCCTGGGCCGTCGGTCCCGCCGAGGAGATCTTCCTTCCGGTGGACATCTTCTGGATCTGTGCCGCCGCCACGGGACGCGAGCCTCTGGTCGCCCGCGTGCACTACGATGCCGACCACGAGAAGACCATCGTGGAGGCGGCCAGTCCGGACGCCGCGGCGGCCCAGTCGTTCGTGACGGAAGCGCTCCGCCGGGCCGACGCGGCGTCCGTCTACCGCAAGCGGGTTCTGGCGCTACGGTTCGAGCCGGCCAACCGTGATGCGTTCGGTGACGTCGAGAAGCCCGAGCGGCTCCGGGTACTCTTCGCCCCCGAGCCCACCGTGGACGACGACGACATCGTCATGGACGTCACGGTCCGCCAGCTCCTCTGGCGCAACGTGATCGATCTGCAACTGCGTCGCGACGTCCTCAAGGCGCACGGCGTGCCGATACGGCGCGGGATCCTTCTCCACGGGCCACCGGGCACCGGCAAGTCCTTCGCCTGCCGCTATCTCTGCGCCAAGCTGCCCGATACGACCCGTATCCTGGTCGCCGGCAGCGCGCTGCAACACGTGGCGGCGATCTTCGCCCTGGCGCGCCTGCTGCAGCCGTCCCTCGTGATCCTGGAGGACGTCGACCTGGTCTTCACGACTCGCGACATCAACGTGCAGGGCTCGATCCTCGGCGAGTTGCTCGACCAGATGGACGGTCTCCGGCCCCACGAGGACGTGGGATTCGTGCTGACGACGAACGCGATCGATCGGATCGAGGCGGCGATCAAGGAGCGTCCGGGCCGGATCAGCCAGTGCATCCACCTGGGGCCGCCGGGGCCCGAACTGCGGCAGCGATATCTCGCCCGCTACCTGACGCCCTACGTCACCGCCGCGGTGGACATCGAGACGCTTGTGATGCGGTCAGGCGGGACGACCCAGGCCTTCCTCAAAGACTGGGTCCATCGCGCCGTGCAGATCGCCACCGAGCGGCTCGCGGCGCCCGGCGACGAGGTCGAGTTGCGCACCGAGGATTTCGAGACAGCGCTCTGTGAGGCCCGCAGCTCGGCCCAGGGCGCCAGCGCCCGTATCATCGGCTTCCTGGGCGAGCCGTAACGTTCGTCGGGAGAGACGGGCCACGCCCATCAGCGTTCCTCACCACCTTCCCGCTGCCCCCGCAGGAAGTCCTGTAACTCTTGCATCAGCTTTTCCGAGTCGAGTTCTCCGCTAGGTAAACCTTGCTGCTCCTCGCCGGCCGTCGCGTCGTATTGCTGCTCTAGTTGCTGCACGTGCTCTCGGGTGGCACGATTCCGAGCCACCTCGCGATCACATTGAGTGCGGAAGTCTTTGATGGCCTCGGCGAAGTGGGACATGTCCGGGCTGAGGTTGAGCAGGCGGGCAACATAGGTCAACAGCGCCTGGATCGCCGCTGGATTCTCGTTGTGTTGCAGGTAATGGGGCGCTTGCCCCATCAAGCCGAGATGCGACATTCCGCGTCGCTCCGCGGCGTCCAAGACGACCGTGGAAATACCGGTCGGGCCTTCGTAGCTCGGACGACGATAGATGCCCCAGGCTTCGAGCACCGATCGCCAGGCGGGGTCGCTGGAGCGTCCTGTGACACGTATTGGACGGGTATGAGGCGCGCCGGCCAAGAGCGCCCCGATCGAGACGATCCGCCTCACTCCACAGCGCTCGGCCACATCAAGGAACGCCTTCGTATAGGTGCGCCACTTCTGATGCGGCTCCACGCCGCAAAATAGGAGTAGGCCGTCGCGGCCATTCCCTGGATGCCACGCGAAGAACTCACTCCTCGGCCAATGGATGTTACGTTCCCCATCGGCCCTCAACCGCACCTCGGGCCGTTCCTGGGTAAACACGAAGAATTGTTCAGGGTCTATCCAGGCCAGCCGCGTGGCCGAGAGGTCGCGGACCAGGTGGCGCAAGGCGCCCGTTGCCGCCTGGCCGGCGTCGATCCATCCCCTAAACGCCATCACCATCGTTGTCAAGTTAGCAGGCGGCTCGCGGTCAAACTCTACGTGGTCCATGATCATCCTCTCGGCAGTTGAGAGCGTCGCTCACACCCAAACTGACGTCCTATGCCTCAAAAGCTCGGCTTGGTTGCAAATGGTGTCAACTGTAACTCGTGCGTCCAACAGGATTTATCCTGGGT
>QHSV01000270.1 GCA_003221655.1 Candidatus Rokuibacteriota bacterium | reverse complement strand
CGGCTCCAATATCCAGTTCGCCGTGAACCCCGAGGACGGTCGTCTCGTCGTGATCGAGATGAACCCGCGCGTGTCCCGATCCTCGGCGCTCGCCTCCAAGGCCACCGGCTTCCCGATCGCGAAGATCGCCGCCAAGCTCGCGGTTGGTTACACGCTCGACGAGATCCGGAACGACATCACACGCGAGACGCCCGCGTCGTTCGAGCCCGCCATCGACTACTGCGTGGTCAAGTTCCCGCGCTGGGCCTTCGAGAAATTCCCGGAGGCCGATCGCACGCTGACGACCCAGATGAAGTCCGTCGGTGAGGTCATGGCGATCGGCCGCACGTTCAAGGAAGCCCTCCAGAAGTCGATCCGCTCGCTCGAGCAGGACCGCTGGGCCCTGACGCTCGGCCGCGCGCTCGGTGACGCGGAGCTCCGCCATCTCCTGAGCGTGCCGAACCCCGACCGGATCTTCGCTATCGGGGACGCCTACCGGGCCGGGTTCACGACCGAGGAGATCCGGTCGCTGACCCGCATCGACCCCTGGTTCCTCGAGAACATGCGGGAGATCGTCGCGTTCGAGCGGCGGATCACCGAGTCGGCGCTGACCGATCCGGAGGTCCTGCGGCGGGCCAAGCAGCTGGGGTTCGCCGATCGGCGCATTGCCGAGCTCACCGGCACCCCGGAGGCCGCGGTCCGGGCGCACCGGCTCGAGCACGAGATCCGCGCGACTTTCAAGACGGTGGACACGTGCGCCGCCGAGTTCGTCGCCCACACGCCGTATCTCTATTCCACGTACGAGGAAGAGGACGAGGCGCCGCCGACGCCGCGACCCAAGGTCGTCATTCTGGGCTCGGGCCCCAACCGCATCGGCCAGGGCGTGGAGTTCGACTACTGCTGCGTCCACGCTGCGTTCGCGCTCCGCGACCTCGGCGTGGAGGCGATCATGGTCAATTGCAACCCCGAGACCGTCTCCACGGACTACGACACCTCCGACCGGCTCTACTTCGAGCCGCTGACGCTCGAGGACGTCCTCAACATCGTCGAACGCGAGCGGCCGCTGGGCGTCGTCGTGCAGTTCGGTGGACAGACCCCGCTGAAGCTCGCCGTGCCGCTGCGCGACGCGGGGGTGCCGATCCTCGGCACCTCGCCCGACGCCATCGACCGCGCCGAGGACCGGCAGCGGTTCAGCGCGCTGCTCGACGAGCTCGGGCTCCGCCAGGCGGCGGGGTCGACCGCGCGCTCCTTCGAGGACGCCCGGACGATCGCGATACAAATCGGCTATCCAGTCCTCGTGCGCCCCTCCTACGTGCTCGGTGGGCGCGCCATGCGGCTCGTCCACGACGAGCAGGACCTGGGCGAGTTCATGCACGAAGCCGTCCGCGTGTCGCCCGAGCATCCGGTCCTCATCGACAAGTTCCTGGATGACGCGATCGAGATCGACGTGGACGCGGTGGCGGACGGAACGCGGGTGCTCGTGGGCGGGGTCATGGAGCACATCGAGAAAGCGGGCATCCACTCCGGCGACGCCGCCTGCGCGCTCCCGCCGTACTCGCTCGGTGAGGACGAGATCCGGGCCCTGCGCGCCCAGACGCGAGCGCTCGCGCTGGCCC
Source organism: Candidatus Rokuibacteriota bacterium (assembly GCA_003221655.1). Classification (GTDB taxonomy): domain Bacteria; phylum Methylomirabilota; class Methylomirabilia; order Rokubacteriales; family CSP1-6; genus AR31. The sequence goes on along the minus strand of QHSV01000270.1, from coordinate 13,576 downwards.
TCGGCGTGGTCGGACTCATCAACGTGCAGTTCGCCATCCGGAACGCCACCATCTACGTGCTGGAAGTGAATCCGCGCGCTTCCCGGTCGGTTCCCTTCGTCTCCAAGGCGATCGGGCTGCCGCTCGCCAAGATCGCGACGCGGGTGGCGCTCGGCGAGACGCTCGAGCCCTGGCTCAAATGGGACGGGCGCGACCTGCCCCACATCGCCGTCAAGGAGTCGGTCTTCCCCTTCGTCAAGTTCCCGGGCGTGGACACCGTCCTCGGCCCTGAGATGAAGTCCACCGGCGAGGTCATGGGCATCGACTACGACTTCCGCAAGGCATATCTCAAATCGCAGGTCGCGGCCGGCTTGCTGATGCCCACCTCAGGCAAGATCTTCGTCACGGTGCGCAGCGGCGACAAGCGGACGGTAGCTCCGCTCGCCCGGCGGCTCACCGATCTCGGCTTCGCGTTGGTGGCCACGCCAGGCACCGCACGCGTGCTGGGACGCTACGGCGTGACGGTGGAGACGATCCACAAGGTCGGCGCGGGCTACCGTCCGAACGTGATCGACCTCATGAAGCGGCGTGAGATCGCGCTCGTCATCAACACGCCGGACGACGGCCGCGCTCGGAAGGACTCGGCTATCATCCGGCGGACGGCGGTTGCCCAGGACATTCCCCACTACACCACGCTCGACGGCGCGCAGGCCGCCATCGGCGCGATCGAGGCGCTGCTCAAGGGCGAGCACCGCGTGCAGAGCCTGCAGGAATACCACGCTGGCCTCGCCTAGCGCCGCCGACCGGGTGCTGGTAGCGCTCGACGTGCCGAGCCTGGACGAGGCGGAGGCGCTGCTCGGCCGCCTCGAGGGCATCCTCACCGGGTGCAAGATCGGCTCGCAGCTCTTCACGGCCGCGGGCCCGGCGGCGATCGAGGCCGCCCGCAAGCGGGGCTTTCGCGTCTTCCTCGATCTCAAGTTCCATGACATCCCGAACACCGTCGCCGCCGCGGTGCGTGAGGCGACGCGTCTCGGTGTCTTCATGCTCAACATCCACGCGAGCGGCGGCCTGGCGATGGCGTGCGCAGCCGCCGAAGCGGCGATGAAAGCTGCCGGCGACTTCGGGATTCCCCGACCCCTCTGCCTGGGGGTGACCGTGCTGACAAGCCTCGACCGCAAGGCGCTCCAGCGCGAGGTCGGCGTACCGACAAGCGTCGCGGCCCACGTTCTTCACCTGGCGGGCCTCGCGCAGGCGGCCGGCCTCGACGGTTGCGTCGCGTCGCCCCAGGAGATCAGCCTCCTGCGCTTGGCGATGGGCCAGGAATGGGTCATCGTCACGCCGGGAATCCGTCCAGCCGTTTCGGACAGGCGGAGTTCCCCTCTCCCACCAGACGATCAGGTCCGGATCGCGACCCCACGGCGGGCGCTTGCCGCCGGCGCCAATTACCTGGTCGTGGGGCGACCGATCAGCGGGGCCGCGGACCCGGCCGCCGCCGCGACCGCCATCGTCGACGAGCTCCGCTGGCCATGACGGACCGCGAGGCGCTCGACCTCTACGGGAGCACCGGCGCTCTGTTGCGCGGCCACTTCCGGCTCACCTCGGGCCTCCACTCCGACGTCTACCTCCAGTCAGCGCTGGTCCTGCAGCACCCGGTCCACGCCGCGTCCCTCGGCGAAGCGCTGGCGGCGCGGTTCCGGGACGACAGTGTCCAGACGGTGCTGGCGCCCGCGATCGGTGGCATCCTGGTCGCCCACGAGGTCGCGCGCGCACTCGGCGCGCGCGCGCTCTTCACCGAGCGCGAGGACGGAATCATGTGTCTCAGGCGAGGGTTCGCGCTGGCACCCGGCGAGCGGTGCCTGGTCGTCGAGGACGTGATGACCACGGGCGGCTCGATCCGCGAGGTCGTCGCGTGCGTCGAAGCTCTCGGTGGTGTGGTCGTGGGAGTCGGCTCGCTGATCGACCGGAGCGGCGGAGCCGCACACTTTCCCCTGAAGCGCGCGGTTCTCGTGACGGTGAAGGCCACGACCTGGACGCCGGAGGACTGCTCGCTCTGCCGGGCCGGCAGCCAGGCAGTCAAGCCCGGCAGCCGCGTTTAGTGACAAGATCCTGAGCGGACTCGCCCCGGTTACGGGGACCCGCTCGCCAGCGTCGCGTCCACTTTCTCCACGAGGTCCTGCAGCGAGAGGTGCGCCTTGACGAGGTACGCCGCCGCGCCCAGTGCCGTCGCCTGCTCGACGTCCCGATCCTGGCCGAGGTTCGACAGCACGATGATCGGGATACCCGCCGTGGCGGCGTCTTGCTTGAGCGCCTTCAGGACATCGAACCCCTGGAGCTTGGGCATGACGACGTCGAGAAGAACGAGATCCGGACACTGCGCGCGCGCGACCCGCAACGCCTCCTCGCCGTCGATCGCCGTGAGCACCTCGAACCCGTGCTGGCGCAACCGCGCCTCGGCCGCCCGGCGCAGGAAGCGGTCGTCCTCCGCGAGGAGGATCCGTCGAGCTCCCTCAGCCATGCTGGCCGTCCAGCACACGCCCGACCAGCTCGCCCAGCTCCTGAAGCGACAGATTGGACTTCACGAAGTACCCGGAAATCCCCAGACTGGTGACCTCGGCGATGTCCTGCTCGCGGGAGGAGTTCGAGAGAATGAGCACGGGCACGCTGCGCGTCGCCTCGTCGCTTCTGAGCGCCCGTAGCACCTCCAGGCCCGACAGCTTCGGCATCAGCATGTCGAGCAGAATGATGTCCGGCCGCTCGCTCCGGGCGAGGCGGAGCCCCTCCTCGCCGTCCGCAGCGGTCGTCACTGTCAGCCCGCGCTGCCGGAGGCTCGCCTCGCACGCCCGCCGAAGGAACCGATCATCCTCGACCAGCAGGACCCGCTTTCCCGTCGTCTCCATGGGCGTCACCCGCTCGTTGGGAGCGCGAGGATGAACGTCGATCCCCGGCCTTCCTCGGATTCGCACCAGACCTGGCCGGCGAGCTTCTCGATGATGAGGCGAACCAGGTAGAGACCCAGTCCCGTTCCCTCGGTTTCTACGGTGTGGGCGTTGTCGGCTCGATAGAACTTCTCGAAGAGCCTTGCCAGGGAGGCTTTGGGAATCCCGATGCCGCTATCCGTGATCGCCCAGCGGGCCGTCCGGCCGTCTTCGACGCCGAGGGAAATCGAGATCGAGCCGCCGGCGGGCGTGTACTTGATCGCGTTGGACGTGAGATTCACGATCACTTGCTGGAGGAGCTGCCGATCGGCCATGACCGCCGGCACGCCACCCGCGCCCGTCACCGACAGCCGGTGTCCCTTCTCGCGGATCAGGGCCCCGAGATCGTCCAACACGCTCTGCGTGAGCTGTTCGAGGTTCGTCGGCTGGAGCGTGACGGTCAGCTTGCCGCTTTCGAGGCGGGAGATGTCGAGCAGGTCGTTCACGAGGCCGATCAGGCGCTCGGCGGCGGCACGGGCGTCCTCGACGTAGCTCCCGGCTTCCGCGGGGACTTGCGGCGTCTGGGCCGCGAGCTCCAGCATCCACTTGATGCCCGCCAGGGGCGTGCGGAGCTGGTGGGTGACGAAGGAGACGAAGTCGGTCTTCATCTGGCTCACCTGGCGCTCGTGCGTCACGTCGCTGAGCGTCAGCGTGAAGCCGATGGTCTCGCCCGAGGCGTCCTGGGTCGGCTGGGCGGTCCAGTGGACGGTGCGCCCGCTGCGCCGGAGCTCGAGATCTCCCACGCCGCCCCGGTCCGGATCTTCGAGGAGCGCCGCGAGGTCCCCGAACACCCGATCGTAGTCGGGCACCACGCTCCGGGCGCCGGTCCGGAGCTCGGCCAGGCGGGTCCCGATGACGGCGCTGGCATCGAACCCGAGCAGCTCGCCGGCCTGCCGGTTTGCCGCCTGGATCTCTCCCGCGCAGCTGACGAGCACGATGCCGTCGGAGGTCGAGTCGAAGATCTGCGCGAGACGTAGCCGCTGTGTCTGCGTCTCCTCGTAGAGCCCCGCGTTCTCGAGCGCCGTCGCGAGCTGGTCGGCATAGGACGTGAGGAGGCGTGTCTCGGCGTCGGGGAACGCCTGCGCCGACGTGTAGTAGAGGAGCAGGACCCCGAGCACGCGCTCGCTCTGGCCGACGATCGGGAACGCCGCGATGGACCGTACGCCGTGGGCGATGTTCGCCGGATGGACGAAGTCGTGGTGCTTCGTGACATCGCGCAGGAGCAGCGGCGACCGCGTCCGGCGCACGTAGTCGCTCATCGCGCCCAGCCGTCCCGGATCGCCGGGGCGCTGCCCGTCGGACACCCAGTGGCCGAGGCTCCGGCTGAGGCTCCCGTCTTCGGCGAGAAGGTGCATGAGCACGCCGCTGGCGCCGAAGGCCCGGGCCAGTTCCTTCAGCGCGCCGTCGAGCATCGCGTCCACCTCGAGGGTGCGGTGGAGCGCGCGGGCCGCCTGGTTCAGAAGGACGAGACCGTCGGAGAGCGTCTGGGCCTCGCGCTCGCGACGTTGTGTCTCCTCGAAGAGGCGCGCGTTCTGAAGCGCGAGGGCGGCGTGGTCGGCGAGGGTCGAGACGAGCTGGACCTCCCGCGCGGTGAAGTCGTGCGGCACGAAGAAGTACACGACGAGGACGCCATAGGTCACTTCGCGACTGATGATGGGCACCGCCAGATAGGCGCGCGGCGCCGCCGCGTTGACCAGCCGCTGGGTCGCCGGCGAGTGTCGGAGCGTCGGGTCCGTCAGGCGGTCTCGCGTCCACACCGGCTGGCGTTCCTGGTAGGCACGGCCCGCGATCCCCTCGCCGGGACGGAGCGCGAGGTCGCGGGTCAGCTCCGCAGGCAGATGCAGCCCGCGATGGAAGACGAGGGCGCCACGCGTCACATCGTAGAAGAAGATCCCGACCGCGTCACACCCCGTCAGCTCTATCGCCTGTTCGGCGATGACATCGAGCAGGCGTTCGCGGTCGAGGCTGGTGGCCAGCTGCCGGGTCACGGCATAGAGTCGCGTCGCTTCCTGCTCGCGGGCGCGGGCTTCGGCGTAGAGCCGGCTCTCCTCCAGCGCAGTCGCGAGGTTCTGGCAGAGCGAGCTGAACGGCTCGACGCTCTGGAGGCTGATCGGCCGCCGACTCGGCTTGTTGTCGGCGCTCACGACGCCGATCACGCGCTCGCCGACGATGAGCGGCGCGACGACGAATCGGCGCGAGCGCAAATACGCGTGGTCGAGGCGCGCCCGATCGAGCGGCAGCACCCGCGCGAGGTCCGCGTCGGACAGTACCGCGACTGGACGTCGGCTCTTCAAGGCCTCATGGTACGGACCGGCTTCGGATGTCAGTGGCAGCCGGAGCCCCGGTCGAGCAGCGCCCGCCCCTCCTCGGTCTCTCGGAACAGACGCGACTTTTCGATGGCGAGCGAGGCCTGGTCCGCGAGCGCCGACAGCAGCGCGATCTCGTCCGGCAGGAAGTGGCGCGCCCCTTTGGTGAACACGTTGAGCGTGCCGACGACGCGACCGTGGGCGCGGAGCGGGACGCCGATGAACCCTCGGAAGCCCCGCTCGAGGGCGCCGCGCTTGTGGGCGGGATCGTGGCGTGTGTCGGCGGCCAGGTCCTCGACCACGACGGATTCTCCGGTGGCGCCGACCAGACCGCTCAGGCTCTCCCCGAGCTTGAGCCGTGGCCGGGACATCACGGTGGCGGCCGACTCGGTCCTGGCGCTGATCACGAGATCGTCGCCCTCCAGCAGGCGAAGTCCCGCCGCCTCCGCGCCCACGAGCCGGGCGGCCTCGTTGACGATGATCGTCAGCACCTCTTCCGCGTCGTGGACGGCGGCCAGTCGGCGCGACACGTCGTTCAGGACCTCGAGCCGGTGCCGGTTACGCTCCGCCTGCTCGTAGAGACGCGCGTTGCGCAGAAAGAACCCGACCTGCTCGCAGACGTGGTCGAGCGCGCGGAGATCTTGCGCGGAGAAGCGGCGGCGGACCGTCCACCACACCAGGTAGAAGCCACCGATCACCTCGTCGTCGACGATCAACGGCAGGAGGAGCCCCGACTGGTGCGGAATGCTCCTGAACATCCCGTGCGTGAATCGCTCGTCTTGCGCGATGTCGTCCGAGTACACGGGACGCCGCTCTGCCCACAGGGGGAGGAAGAAGCCCTGGTCCTTGAGCGGCAGCGGAGCCGAGGAGAGCGTCGCCAGGTATTCCTTGGGCACGCGCCACGCGGCGGTCGGCACAAGCTGACCGGTTCCGAACTCATGTAGATAGGCGGCCGCGGTGTCGGCGCCGAGCAGACGGGCGAGCTCTCGGCAGATCCTTCGCAGCGCCTCGCGGACGTCCAGGGTCGAGCTGACCGTCGCCGAGATCGCGGCCAGGGCTTCACTCTCGCCGAGTCGTTCCGCCAGCTCGGTGTGCAACCGTGCGTTGTCCTGCGTCAACCGCCGCCGCTCGAACACCCGGGCGACGATCGAGCCCAGCCGGGTGAGGTCGACGGGCTTCAAGATGTAGCCCGCGCTCCTGCTCTCGACCGCCTGGATCGCCGAGTCGAGGGTCGCATGGCCCGTGACCACGATGACCTCCGGCGGCGCCGCGACCCGCCCGGCCTCGCGCATGATGACGGTGCTGTCGACGTCGGGGAGTTGGAGATCGAGGAGGACGAGGGCGAAGCGCTCCTGGCGGAGGAGACGCAGACCCTCGCCGCCGGTCGCGGCGGCGACGACCGAGTATCCCTCGCGTTCGAGGAAGTCGCTCAGGAGGAGAACGGCCTCAGGGTCGGCGTCGACGACCAGGATCGCGTCCTGCTCGCCCATCCTTCGAGCCTATCACCACCCGGCAGCCAACATACCGTTCTGGAAGAGCACGAACGCCAGCCACGCGATCTGCACGCCGACGAAAATTGCCAGGCCGCGCTGGCGTCCGACCTGGACGTGCGCTCGGTACTCGCAAACGGCTCCGAGGAGACCGATCACAGCGAACGCGGGCGAGTAGTACGTAGCGAGCAGGCCGTACGTCAGCGCCAGGCCGCCGGCGAAGCCCCAGAGCACGTACACCGCGAGCCATCGGGTGGCGATGGATACGCCGATCGAGGCGCGCGACCCGGATTTCCCGAAGAACCGGGCGACCCCAACCGTGACGACGCCGAGCAAGAGGAGTGCGCTCAGTGTGGCGAGAGCCCACCGGGTCACGGCGTGACCTTCGCGCCGCGTCCGCGGCCGGCGACGAGCGTGATGAGCGACACGAGTACGCTCCCCGCGGGAGTGTAGCCGCCGGATCGCGCCATGTCAACCGCAACATATTGACACTACAGGAGATTTCGCCCTATGATCGCTGAATGACACCCTCCCGGAGCACCCCGATTCCGGCGCTCCGCAGCATGACGGGATTCGGCCGAGCCGAGGCAACCGGGGACGCTGCGACCGTGACGGTCGAAGCACGCTCCGTCAATCATCGCCACCTCGACATCGCGTTGCGGCTGCCGCGCGCGCTCGGCGCCTTCGAGATGGACGCTCGGCGGATGATCCAGTCGTGTCTCGAGCGCGGGCGGATCGACGTCGCCGTTCAGCTCGGACCGGCGCCCGGCCAGTCTACGCAGCAGGTCCGTGCCGACTTCACGCTCGCCGCGCAATACGTCGCGGAGGCGCGGGAACTCGGCCGCACCGTCGGGCTCGGCGGTGACGTGACGCTCGCGTGGGTGCTCGAGCGCCCCGGCGTCGTGCGCATGCAGGACACAGAAACGCCCGCGGGCGGGATCGCGTGGCCGGTCCTCGGCGAGGTGCTCGGCCGCGCACTCGAGGAGCTCGTGGCGTGTCGCGGAGCGGAGGGTGAGGCACTCGGCGCCGAGCTCCGCACCCTGCACGCCGCCCTCCGGATGCAGGTGGACGCGATCGCGGCGCGCACGCCGGCGGCGCTCGCACGGTATCAGGAGCGGCTCCGGGAGAGGATCGACGCGCTCCTCGGCGAAATCGTCCGCGACGAGGGCCGGATCCTCACCGAGGTGGCGATCTGGGCCGACAAGACCGACGTACGCGAAGAAATGACGCGGCTCGGCGCGCACCTCGAGCAGCTGACGCTGCTGCTCGACAAGGGCGGCGCGGTCGGCCGGGCGCTGGACTTCCTGATCCAGGAGCTGAATCGCGAGGTCAACACGATCGCGTCGAAGGCGGACGACCTCGAGCTCAGCCAGGCGGCGCTCGCCGCCAAGGGGATCATCGAGAAGATGCGCGAACAGGCGCAGAATCTTGAATAACCGCACGAACGGCGGGAGCCGACTGGTGACGCACCTGGTGAACGTGGGACATGGCAACGTGGTCGTGGCCGAGCAGATCGTGGCGATCGTTGCGCTGGACTCGCTGCCGGTGAAGCGGCTCATCGAGAGCGCCAAGGGCAGCACGAAGCTGGTCGACGCCACGAACGGACGGCGCACGCGCGCGGTCATCGTGACGGGGAGCGACCACCTCATCCTCTCGTCGCTCGAGCCCGCCACGCTGGCGCAGCGTCTCGTGACGGAGCGGAGCCCGGCTGGTGATTAGCCGACGCGGCACGCTGTTCGTCGTCTCGGCGCCGTCGGGGGCCGGCAAGACGACGCTGTGCCGCGAGATCAGGCTCCGGCTGCCCGACCTGGCGTACTCGGTCTCGGTGACCACCCGGCCGCCGCGGCCGGGCGAGATCGACGGCGCGGACTTCCGCTTCGTCGGGTCGCCCGAGTTCCGGGCGATGCTGGCGCGCGGCGAGTTCGCGGAGTGGGCGACCGTGCACGGCAACCTCTACGGCACACGGGCGCGCGCGCTCGAGGACGCCCTGGCCACCGGCCGCGACGTGCTGCTCGACATCGACACGCAGGGCGCCGCGCAGCTCCGGGCGCGCTACCCGGACGCGGTGCTGATCTTCATCCTGGCGCCGTCGGTGAAGGAGCTGGAGCAGCGGCTCCGCGAGCGGCGTTCCGACATGGACGCCGACATCGAGCGGCGCCTGGTGCGGGCGCGCGAGGAAATTGCATTGTGGCGGCAGTACGATTACCTCATCGTGAACCGCGATGTGAAGGAGGCCATGGAGCAGCTCGAGTCGATCATCCTGGCCGAGCGCTGTCGAGTCGCACGCCTCGGCCTCACCCTGCCCGATCTGGAGGTACGCAATTGATGGCATTCCCTTCGCTTGAAAGCGCGTTGAACAAGGTCTCGAACCGGTATTTGCTCGTCGTCCTCGCCGCGAAGCGGTCACGGCAGCTCAATCGGGGCGCGCCGCCGCGCGTGGAGAGCCGGCACAAGAAGCCGACCAGCGGCGCGCTGGAAGAGATCGCGGCGGCCAAGGTCGAGTACCGCGTCAAGGACGAAGACACGTCCAAGGCATGAGCCTCGAAGGCCGCGAGCTGATCCTCGGCGTCACCGGGTCGATCGCCGCCTACAAGGCAGTGTACTTGCTGCGCGAGCTCGGCCGGCTCGGCGCCTCGGTCACGGTGTGTCTCTCCGAGCACGCGCGCGAGTTCGTCGGCCCGCTGACGTTCCGCACCCTGTCGGGGCGACCGGTGCTCTCCAACCTCTTCGACCCGCAGAGCCCGGACGCCGTCGAGCACGTCGCTCTCGCGGAGCGGTGCCACGCTATGGTCGTGGCCCCGGCAACCGCGAACCTCCTCGCGAAGGCCGCCCACGGGATCGCCGACGACTTCCTGACGACGCTCCTGCTGGCGGCCCGGGCGCCGGTCCTCATGGTGCCGGCGATGGACGGCGGCATGTGGGAGCACCCGGCCGTCGCTGCCAACGTCGCCACGCTGCGCGGCCGTGGCGTCACCGTTCTCGAGCCGGATACGGGCGCCCTTGCCTCGGGTCAGAGCGGCAAGGGGCGCTTCCCGGAGGTCGACGACATCGTCGAAGCGCTGCGCCGCGTGCTGGCGCCGATCCGCGACCTGGCCGGCGACCGACTGCTCGTCACGGCCGGTCCCACACGCGAACCGATCGACCCAGTGCGGTACATCTCCAACCGGTCCTCGGGCAAGATGGGTTACGGGCTCGCAGTGGCGGCGCTCCGGCGCGGAGCGCAAGTCACGCTGATCTCGGGCCCCACCGCGCTCACCCCGCCGCCCGGCGCCGTCTTCGTCCCGGTACAGACCGCCGAGGAGATGCGCGAGGCGGTGCTGCACCACCTCGACCGCGCCACGATCGTCATCAAGGCGGCCGCGGTCGCCGATTATCGAGTCCTGCAAGTGTCGAGCGTGAAGATCAAGGGCAAGCGCGACCTCACCCTCGAGCTGACGCCGAACCCCGACATTCTGGCGGAGATCGCGGCGCGGCGCACGAACACGTTCGTCGTCGGCTTCGCCGCCGAGACGCACGACGTCGCCGCGAACGCGCGCGCCAAGCTCGAGACCAAGGGGATCGACCTCCTGGTGGCGAACGACGTGAGCCAGGCGGGCATCGGCTTCGACGCCGAGGACAACGAGGTGCTGCTGCTCGACCGCTGGGGGGGGGCTCGCGCGCTGCCGCGGATGCCGAAGGCCGCGGTCGCCGACGCGATCCTCTCGCACGTCCTCGGCCTGCGCGTCGGCGCCGCGACCCGGAAGACCCCCGCCTAGCGCGCGATGACGACCGCCGATCCGCGCGCGATGCTCGCCGATGCCCTCGGCGCGCTCGGAGAGACACTGCGCCACCACCGCGATCTCGGGTTCACCGAGCTCCCCCTCACCGGCGACTATCTGCTCGATGCCGCGGAGGCGCTCCGGGCCCAGGAAAAGGCCCTCCAGGGCTGCCGCAAGTGCAAGCTGTGCGAGGGGCGTTCGACGGTCGTGTTCGGCTCGGGGAACCCGCGAGCTGAGTTCGTCGTCATCGGTGAGGGCCCGGGCGCCGACGAAGATGCTCAGGGCCTCCCCTTCGTCGGGCGGGCGGGACAGCTCCTGACGAAAATGCTCGAGGCTCGAAAAGTCGAGCTGTCGCGCGACGAAGTCTACATCTGCAACGCCGTCATGTGTCGGCCTCCCGGGAATCGAAATCCCGAGGCCGACGAGCTCGCCGCCTGCGCGCCGTTCCTCGCGGCGAAGCTGGCGGTGACGACCGCCGCCGCACGCGATGACGATGCCGTACGGGTTGTCCGCGGAGACGGAGCCGCGCTGCAGTCGCCACGGGTTGTCCGCAGAGACGGAGCCGCGCCGCACCTGTCACGGGTGGTCCGCGGAGACGGAGCCGCGCCGCACCTGTCTCAGGCCACCCTCGGTAGTTCCGTCCTCACGCTCCGATAAATGATCGCGGACATCGCCTTCGACGCCCCGGTCGCCCACTTTTTCTCCTACCGCGTGCCCGACGGCTGGGCGCTCGCCCCCGGGCAGCGTGCGATCGCGCCCCTCCGGGGCGCCTCGCGTGTTGGCATGGTGGTGGCGCTCCACGACGGCGCCGATTCTCGGCTCAAGCCGCTCGACCGCCTCGTCGACCGCGAGCCCGTGTTGTCTCGCGCGCACCTCGACCTCGTCCTCTGGATCGCCGGGCAGAGCCTCTCGTCGGTCGGCTCGACGTGCGCCGCGCTCCTGCCGCCGCCCGTTGCCAGCGGATCCGGACCGAATCGCGCCCTCGGTCGCCGGCCGGCGACAGTGCTCGAGCGGCCGGCGCTGCTCGTCGGTGCCGGCCGGGAGAGGCGGCTTCTCGAGCGCATCGAGGCGATGCCGGGCTCGGCGCTCGTGATCGCGCCCGATCTCGAGACGACCGCGCGCTGGGCGCAGCGACTCGCCAAGATCGACCGCGTCGTGCGACTCGATTCGGGCGTGACCGACGAGGAGCGTGGTGGCGCGCCAAGTCGGGCGTCCTGGACATGCCCCCGCCGCAGCCCGGGCCCTGGCCCGCGGTGAGCATCGCCGACACGCGCGGGATCCTCCGGCGCGAGCCGCTCACGCCGTCTCTCGCGCGCGCCATCCGCGAGACGCTGGCCGCCAAGCGGCGCGTCTTCCTCGCGGTGAGCCGGCTCACCTCGTCGCTCGCCTGCGACGAGTGCGGGACCGTGGTCCGCTGCGCCGAGTGCGCGATCGCCCTCGTCTACTCGCGCGCCGCCGCCCAACTCGTCTGCCGGCTCTGCGCCGCCGCGCACCCGCTGCCGGACACCTGCTCCGAGTGTCGCGGGCGACGATTGTCTCCATTCGGGTGGGGCGCCGAGCGGGTCGAGCACGCCGTGCGCCGCCGCTTCCCGGCCGCGCGCATCGCGCGCTGGGATCCCGACGCGGCGCGGGGCGGCCGGGGCGAAGCGCAGCGCGCGGCGGCGGCGGTCGCCGACGTCGTGATCGGCACCCGTGGCGCGCTTCGCCTCTTCGGTCCCGCGTCGCTCGGGCTCGCGGCGTTCGTGGCGCCGGACCAGCTCCTGCGCGCGCCGGATTTCCGCGCCGGAGAGCGCACGCTCGGGCTTGCCTGGGCGGCCGCCGAGCGGGTCGCCGCTGACGGCGCCCTCATCATCCAATCGCAGAACCCCGGACACTACGCGTTCGAGGCGGTCTCGCGCCAGAATCTGCACGAGTTCTATCAGCACGAGCTGACGTTCCGCGGCGAGCTCGGCTATCCGCCCTTCCGACGCCTCGCCGTCGTCACCACGCGCGCCTCCGAGGCCGCCGAGACGCGCCGGCTGGCCCAGGCAGCCGGCGCCGCGCTGCGCGGGTGCACGGGGCTCACCGTCTATGCGCCCGTCGCCGACCGCGGGGATCGCGCCCATCGGATCGTTGTAAAAGGCGACGCCGATCTACCGCACCTCCTCGAGGAGGCGTTGCGGGAGTTCAAAACGCCGCGTCCGGCAAGCCGAGGTATCATTGACGTGGAGGTCGATCCGGTCGAATGGCAGTTCTAAGAGTCCTGAAATACGGCGATCCGGGGCTCAGACGGCGCGCCTCACCGGTGGGCGAGGTGACTCCGGAAATCCGGGCGGTCATCGCGAACATGACCGAGACGATGTACGACGAGGTCGGCATCGGCCTGGCCGCGCCTCAGGTGGGGATCTCGCTCCGGCTCATCGTCATCGCCGACGAGGAGGGCCGGGGCGTGCAGGCGGTCCTGAACCCGGCGATCGTCGAGCAGGGCGGCGAGACGACGGGCGAGGAAGGGTGCCTGTCGATCCCTGGTGTGTTCGCTCCGGTCGTCCGCTCCGCATGGGTGAAGGTCGAGGCGCGGGACGTGCACGGACAGCCGCTGGCGATCGACGCCCGCGGCCTGCGCGCGCGCGTCCTGCAGCACGAGATCGACCACCTCGACGGCGTCCTCTTCATCGATCGCGTCGACCCGGTGACGCGCGACCGCATCAAGCGGAAGATCAAGAAAGACGGTCTCCGCGAGGACGCTTCCCGCCACGCCTTCGCGCTTTAAGGTTCTCTTCTACGGCACGCCCGAGTTTGCGCTGCCGACGCTCGAGACGCTCCTGCACCACCACGAGGTCGTCGCCGTCGTCACCCAGCCCGATCGGCCAGCGCACCGCGGCCAGCGGCTGACTCCCCCACCCGTCAAGACGCGCGCGCTGGCCGCCGGGCTCGAGCTCTTCCAGCCGGCGCGAGTGCGTGATCCCGAGTGGCCCGAGCGCTTCCGCGCGCTCGGCGCCGACGTGGCGGTCGTCGTTGCGTTCGGGCAGATCCTGCCGAAGGCGGCGCTCGAGGCCCCACGGCGCGGCTCGATCAACGTCCACGGCTCG
>QHSV01000269.1 GCA_003221655.1 Candidatus Rokuibacteriota bacterium | reverse complement strand
TCCGGGTCTTGCCAGAGGCGAAACTTCTTGAACCGGTCCTCGAACTCGATCCCGAGCGCCCGCGCGAAGACCGAGAGGTAGTGCTCGATGGTGATCGCGCCCTCAGGCTCGAAACCGCAGACGAGCCGTTGGCAGCCGTGGTAGACCGTCGCGAGGATCTCGGCGCCGCCGGCGCGCGCCCGGCCGATCTCGTCGCGGATCAGCCCGTCCCAGACGTCCTGGCCGAGCTGGGCCTGGACGTCGGCGGTGCAGAGGCGCCCGAACCGCGGTTCCGGCTCGATCTCGACGTAACGGAGCCCGGGCACGGCCTCGAGTAGCCGGCGGGCCGCCGCACCTTCGCGCCGGCGCGGCTCGCTCTGGGAGTGGTAGTGGAGCGCGACGGGCGCGTCGACCCGATGCGTGAATTCGAGCACCGGAAGACGGTCGGCCAGGAACTCCGTCGCGTGGCGCACGGGGAACGGCCACGGGAATTTCTGGATCTCGTCGTAGAAGTACATGCACGACGGGCACCACATCACGACTTCCTCGGGCTGGTAACGCTGGAACAGCTCGACGGTGCGCTTGTTCATCCCGCCGGACGCCGCCGTGTCGCCGTTCCGGTGGTGGACGATGCCGCAGCAATACGTGGGGCCGCCCACGGCCACGTAGTCGAGCCCGAGCCGGTCGAAAATCGCCGTGACGGTGCGCACCATGTGGGAGGTGCGGAGCACGTTGCAGCCGAGGTAGAGCACGATCTGGCGCGGCTCCGGTTCCCGCTCGGGCGCCGCGAGACGCCAGGTACGCTCTTCCGGCAGCGTCGTCAGGTCCTGAGTCAGCGTGATCTCACCGAAGTGCTTCTTGTAGTCGTAGGGCATCTCAGGTCTCCCGTCCTCGCCGCTGGCGCTCGAGTTGCCGCAGGTCGGCCCGTTTCACCTTGCCCGTCGTCGTCACGGGCAGGGCCTCGATGAATTCTATCTCGCGGGGGTACTCGTGCGCCGACAAACGTGTGCGCACGTGCGCCTGGAGCTCGCGCGCCAGCTCGGGCGTGCCCGCGCCCCCGGGGTGGAGCTGGACGAACGCCTTGACCACCTCGCCGCGCATGGGATCGGGCGCGCCGATCGCCGCGGCGAGCGCGACCGCCGGATGGCCCTGCAGGCAGTCCTCGATCTCGCCCGGGCCGATGCGGTAGCCGCCGCTCGAGATGACGTCGTCCTTGCGCCCGACGAACCAGAAGTAGCCGTCCTCGTCCTTCCGGGCGAGATCGCCGGTGAGCGCCCAGTCGCCCACGAACTTCTCACGCGTGGCCTTCTCATCGTTCCAGTAGCGCAAAAACATCACGGGATCGGGCCGGCGCACGGCGACTTCCCCGACCTCGCCGGCGGGGACAGGCTGCCCCTGCTCGTCCACCACCTCCACGCGGTGGCCGGGAATGGGACGGCCCATCGAGCCCGGCTTCACCGGCATCAAGAGCGAGCAGTTGCCGAGCACGAGGTTCACCTCGGTCTGACCGAACCCCTCGTGGGGCGTGACGCCGAGCGCCTCGCGCGCCCAGCGGATGACCTCTTCGCCGACCGCCTCACCGCCCGTGAACATCGAGCGCAGCACGAGCTTCCAGCGCCCGCGCGGGTCGCCGACCGACCGCATCATTTTCAGCATGGTCGGGACGAGGAACGTGTTGCGTACCTTGTGGCGGGCGAGGACGTCGAAGGCGCGCTCGGCGTCGAACTTCTTCGGCCGGTGAGCGACGACCGTCACACCGTAGTGCCAGCTCGGGAGCAGCACGTCGAGGAGGCCGCCGGCCCACGCCCAGTCCGCGGGGCTCCAGTGACGGTCCCCAGGCCTGGGAAAGTACTCGTGATAGAACTCGATCGCCGGCAAATGACCGAGGAGCACGCGATGGGCGTGAAGCGCCCCCTTCGGCGGCCCCGTCGTCCCGGAGGTGTAGATCAGGATCGCGGGGTCCTCCGCCGCCGTCGCCACGGGATCAAAGGAATCGGGGACGCCCTCGATCGCCTTCGCGTACTCCACCACACCATCGGCGTCGGCGTGATCGACGCACACCACGCGCGCGAGCGCCGGGAGCCCTTTGGCCACGGCCAGCACGCGCTCGACGTTCTCGCCGTCAGTCACCACGACCTTGGCGCCGGCGTCGAGTAGCCGGTACTCGAGCGCCTCCGGGCCGAATAGCGTCGAGAGCGGCAGGGCGACGGCGCCGAGCTTGTAGGCGGCGAGATGGGCGACGGCCGTCTCCGGCCGCTGCGGGAGCACGATCCCGACTCGATCACCGCGCTCGATCCCCAGCCCCGCGAAGACACGCGCGAGCTGGTTCGAGCGCGCACAGAATTCAGCGAAGGTGTGCTCGCTTATTCTCCCGGCGTCATCCTCGTAGACGAGGGCCACGCGGGAGCGGTCGCCGGCGTGACGGTCGCAAGCGTCGACTGCGATGTTGTACGCGGACGGGACCGTCCAGCGGAAGCGGGCGTAGACGTCCTCGTAGCTCTCGCCTCGTGGCAGGGTCGTATCGACCATGATCCGGTAGCCTATCACCCTTGACACGGTGCAGCGATTGACGGAACGTCTCGGTACTCACCAAGGAGACTTCCACATGGCGATGACCTTCGGGATTTACATCAGGCACATGGGCGGGCCGCTCGACGAGATGCGCAAGCTGTGGAAGTTCGCCGACGCCAACGGCTTCGACTGGTTCTCCGTCTCCGACCACTTCCAGGAATCCCGACCGTGCGGCGACGAGCCCTCGGACTGGCTGCGCGGCACGCCGAAGGACGCGCGGGAACTGGTCGCGAAGTCTTAGGAACCTCTGAGCCGCGTGCCACGCCGCCGCGTTCCCCTGCGCGCCGTCGCCGCGCTCTTCCTGCAGCGGCAGCATCTCGCCCGCCCGCAGGCGACCGCGCTGACGGCCAAGCGCCTCGGCCGTTTCGTCGAGGACGTGGGCGGGCTCCAGCTCGATTCCATCAATGTCCTCGACCGCGCGCACTACCTGACGGTGTGGAGCCGCTTCGGCCCGTACGACCGCGCGTGGCTCGACCGGCTCGTCTACCGCCGCCGGCTCCTCTTCGAGTACTGGGCGCACGCCGCGTGCCTCGTGCCGACGTCGACGCTGCCGTGGTGGCGGCGCGCCATGCTCGACTATCGCAGCCGGCACACGGGCTGGTCGGGCTGGTTACGCCGGAACGCAAAGGTGCTGAGCACGGTCCAGGCGGCCGTGAAGGCCAACGGACCAATGGGCAACGCCGACTTCGAGGGCCGGCGCCCGGCCGGCGGCGGCGGGTGGTGGTCGTGGCGGCCCGTCCAGCACGCGCTCCACCATTTGTGGATGACCGGCGCGCTCACGATCCACTCGCGGCAGCACTTCCAGAAGCGCTACGACCTCTTGGAACGCGCGATGCCGGACGCGCTCGCGATCGAGCAAGTCTCGTCGGAGGAGTTCCAGCGCTGGCACCTCGAGCGCTCGCTGCACGCCATGGGCGCGGCGACCGAACTCGATCTGGCCCGCTATCTCACGTTCCCCCGCTTCAAGCCGCGCACCCGCCGCGCCGCGCTCGGCAGCATGCTCGAGCAGGGCGAGATCACGGAGATCGAGATCGAGGGTGCGCCCGGCCGCTGGCTCGCGCTCACGAACGACCTGCCCGCGCTGGCCCGCGCCGGACGCGCGCCCGCGCCATCGGTCGGGACGACATTGCTTTCACCGTTCGATTCCTTGATGTGGCATCGCGATCGGGTGGCGCGGCTGTTCGGATTCGACTACCGCATCGAGGTCTACACGCCCGGGCCCAAGCGGGTGCACGGCTACTACACGCTGCCGATCCTTCATCACGGCCACCTCATCGGCCGCGTCGACGCGAAGAGTCGACGTGCCGAACGCCAGCTGGAGGTGCGGCACGTGCACTTCGAGCCGTGGTTCGCTGCGTCCGGGACGCCGCCATCCGGGCGGGGCCAAGTCGATCGGGACGAGGCGCTCGCCGGCCTCGCAAAGGCGCTGGGCTCCCTGGCCGCCTTCGTGGGCGCTGACGAGGTGGAGATCAGTCGCGTGACGCCGCGGCAGCTACGGGCGCCATTGGCGCAGGGGTTGCGGGACGGGGGACCTAACGCGTCCTGAGCAAGGAACCTCGTAGCCGACGCGGCAACTCACTCAATCACGTGGTTGGCGCTGAGCAGCACCGATGGTGGAACCGTGAGACCAAGCGCTTTGGCGGTTTTGAGGTTGACGACAAGGTCGAACTGCGTCGGCACCTCGACGGGAAGGTCGCTCGGCTTCGCGCCTTTCAGGATTCTGTCCGCGTAGTACGCCGCGCGCCGGTATGCGGCAGGAAGGTTCGACCCGTAGGCGAGCAGGCCGCCGGCCTCCGCAAAGTCCTTGTAGATCGATACAACCGGTAGCGAGTGATTCGTCGCTAGCTTGAGGATCTGAGCCCGTTGCTGCGTGAGCCTTCGGCGGGCGGGAGCGGCGGCGTTGCCGTCTCGACACGCCCCGCAAAGTAGTCTACCGTCCCCCATATCGCAACCCATGAGTGCTGTCGACCAGAGAGGACGTGTACGACAGATTCCTGCTACCATCCAGACAATCTAGTTCCAAGAGGCACGGCCATGGACAAGGAAGGCAGTCAGCTCATCCGCGGGCTCGAGGGGGTCGTCGCCGCCGAGACGAAGCTCTGCGACCTCGACGGCAAGAACGGCCGCCTGGCCTACGGCGGCTACGACATCGAAGATCTGGCGCGCCGGGCGAGCTTCGAGGAAGTCTCCCACCTGCTCTGGCACGGCGATCTCCCGAACCCGGCGCAACTCGACAAGACCACGCTCGCGCTCATCGCGGCGCGCGAGATCCCCGCCGACCTCGTCCAAACTTTCCGGCTCATGCCGAAGGCGACCGACCCGATGCGCGTGCTGCAGGCCGCGGTGGCGATGCTCGGCATGAGCGATCCTGACGCCACCGACAACTCGCACGCGGCGAATCTCCGGAAATCGGTGCGGCTCACGAGCCAGATGGCGACGGCGATCTGCACGCATCATCGAGTCCGGAGCGGCCTGGAGCCGATCCGCCCGGCGTCCGACCTCTCGCACGCCGCCAATTTCCTCTACATGCTCACGGGCAAGCGGCCCAGCGCAATTGTCGCCAAGGCCTTCGACGCGAGCCTCACGCTCTACGCTGAGCACGAGCTGAACGCCTCCACCTTCACGACGCGCGTGATCGTCTCGACGCAGTCCGACATGCACTCGGCGGTTGCCGGTGGCGTCGGCGCGCTGAAGGGGCCGCTGCACGGTGGCGCCGGTGAGGCGGTCATGCGGACGCTGATGGAGATCGGTGAGGTCGCCCGGGTTGATGCCTTCACCGAGAAGGCGATCGCCGAGAAGCGCCGGTTCATGGGCATGGGCCACCGCGTCTACAAGGCGGGCGACCCGCGCGCCGCGATTCTCAAGGGGATGGCCGAGGAGGCATGCCGCCAGTCCGGCCAGTTCAAGTGGTACGAGATGGCGGTGAAACTCCACGCGCGCATCAACGAGGCGAAGAAACTCATCCCGAACGTGGACTTCTACTCGGCGCCGCTCTTCTACTCGCTGGAGATTCCCGTCGATCTCTTCACGCCGGTGATCGCCGCCGGCCGCATCGCGGGCTGGACGGCGAACATCATCGAGCAACACGACGACAACCGACTGATCCGGCCGCGCGGCGACTACATCGGCCCAGGCCGACGCGCGTGGACGCCGC
This sequence comes from Candidatus Rokuibacteriota bacterium, assembly GCA_003221655.1. Taxonomy (GTDB): domain Bacteria; phylum Methylomirabilota; class Methylomirabilia; order Rokubacteriales; family CSP1-6; genus AR31. Next base: position 3,541 of record QHSV01000269.1, on the reverse strand, counting down.
TCGACAAACGATGAGAACACCGCTCGAAGCGGTGGGGGGGTCTGGGGGAGGAGCGGCGCTCGCTCCCCCCCAGTCGAACTAATCGGCCAGAGCCTCACACGGAAGCTGATCGAGAGCCACCTCGTCGCCGGCAAGGCGGAGGCCGGCGAGGAGATCGGCATCGCCGTCGACCAGGTGCTCCTGACCGACACCAACGGCACGATGTCCTGGCTCCAGTTCGAGGCGATGGGCTTCCCCCGAGCCGTGCCGGGCCGCATCGTGAGCTACGCCGACCACAACGTGTACCAGGTGGACTCGCGCAACTCCGACGACCACCGCTATATGCAGGCCGTCTCGCGGCGTTACGGCGCCGTCTTCTCGAAGCCCGGCAACGGCATCTGCCACCAGGTGCACATGGAGAGCTTCTCCATCCCTGGCCAGACGCTCCTCGGCACGGACAGTCACACGCCGCTCTGCGGCGCCGCCGGGATGCTTGCGATCGGCGCGGGTGGACTCGACGTGGCGGTGGCGCTGGGCGGCGGCCCGTACTTCTTCCACATGCCGCAGGTCGTCCGCGTCCACCTCACCGGCGCGCTCCAGCCCTGGGTGACCGCGAAGGACGTGATCCTCGAGCTGCTGCGGCGCCTCACCGTCCGCGGCGGCAGCGGCAAGATCTTCGAGTACGGCGGCCCCGGCCTCCGGACCCTCCTCGCGGCTCAGCGCATGACCATCGCCAACATGGGCGCCGAGCTCGGATTAACGACCAGCGTGTTCCCGTCGGACGAGGTGACGCGCTCGTTTCTCACGCAGCTGGGCCGCGGCGAGGACTGGCGCCCGGCCGCGCCCGATGAGGACGCGACCTACGACGATCAGTTCGAGCTCGATCTCTCCGCGCTCACCCCCCTCGTCGCGCTGCCGGGCTCGCCCGACCGCGTGGTGCCGATCGAGGACGTTGCGGGAACGGCGGTCGAGCAGGTGATGGTCGGCTCGTGCACGAACGGCTCGTGGCACGACATGGCGTCGGTCACGGAGGTGATCCGCGGCCGCCGCGTCCACCCTGAAGGACGACGAAGTCTACCTCTGCTCGTCGGTCGTGGCCGCGGCCTCGGCGCTGACGGGCGTCATCACGGACCCGCGCACGCTCGGCCCGCTGCCGCAGGTGACGCTGCCGCCCCGCTTCGCGTCCTCGACGGCGGGGTTCGTCGAGCCCGACGGCGGAGGCGAGATCCTGCGCGGGCCGAACATCAAGCCGGTGCCCCTCGGCGAGCCCGTGGCCGAGGCGCTCGAGGCGCCTGTCGTGATCAAGCTCGGCGACAAGGTATCGACCGACGACATCTCGCCGGCCGGCGCCGCGGTGCTCGTTTTCCGCTCGAACATTCCCGCGATCTCGGAGTTCTGTTTCAAGTACGTGGATGCCGACTTCGTGGCGCGCGCGAAGGCCGCGGGGCACGGCATCATCGTGGGCGGCGAGACCTACGGTCAGGGGTCCTCGCGGGAGGCGGCGGCGACCGGGCCGATGTACCTCGGCGTGCGCGCGGTGATCGCGAAGTCCTTCGCCCGGATCCACCGGACGAACCTGATCAACTGGGGCGTCGTGCCCCTCGTCTTCGACGACCCGGCGGCCTGGGCCGGCATCGAGCGCGACGACCGCCTGCGCCTGTCGGGGCTCCGCGCCGCGCTGGCGGCGGGCGAGCGGGTGACGGTCGTCAACACGCGGACGGGTGCCGTGTTCACGGCTTCGTGCGTGCTCACGCCGCGGGAGCGCGACCTATTGCTGGACGGCGGCATCCTCGCGCACACGAGGAGCGGACGCGCGTGAATCGGAGGTGCCGGTGAACCAGAAGAAGATCCGCGCCGTCTACATGCGCGGCGGCACGAGCCGCTGCCTCGTCTTCCACGACGGAGACCTTCCGGCGCCAGGACCCGAGCGAGACCGCATCTTGCTGACCGCGCTCGGCAGCCCCGACCCGTACGGTCGCCAGCTCGACGGCCTCGGTGGCGGTATCTCCTCGCTCTCGAAGGCGTGCATCATCGCTCCACCGACCCGCCCGGACGCGGACGTGGACTACACTTTCGCCCAGGTGGACGTGAAGTCGCCGGTGGTGGACTACAGCGGCAACTGCGGGAACTGCTCGTCGGCGGTGGGGCCGTTCGCGATCGACGAGGGGCTGGTGAAGACGACCGACGGCACGACGATCGTGCGCATCCACAACACCAACACGCGAAAGCTCATCGTGTCCCACGTCCCCGTGAAGGACGGCGAGGCGGCGGTCGGGGGCGACTTCGAGCTGGCCGGCGTGGCCGGGCGGGGCGCGAGGATCAGGCTCGACTTCCAGGACCCGGGCGGTGCGGGCACGGGGCGGCTCCTGCCCACCGGCCGAGCGCGCGAGTGGATCGGCGGCGCCGAGGCGTCGCTCGTCGACGCCACCAACCCGATGGTGTTCGTCCGCGCGAAGGACCTGGGGCTCGTCGGCACCGAAAGCCCTCAGGCGATCGACGCCGACCGCCTGCTCGCCGCCCGGTTGGAAGTGCTCCGCGTCGAAGCCGCCGCGCGCATGGGAATCCCCGGCAGCGCCGCCCTTCCGAAGATCGCGATGGTCGCCGCGCCCGCCAGCTTCACGGCGCTCGACGGTGCCAGCTACGAGGGCGAGAGGGTCGACGTCGTCGCGCGGGTCATCTCCATGGGAGCCTGCCACCGTGCCTTCGCGCTCACGGCTGCGATGTGTCTCGCGGTGGCGGCGCGTCTCGACGGCACGCTGGTCAGCGAGTGCTCCGGGAACACGGCGGGCGACATCCGCCTGGGCCATCCCTCGGGCGTGCTGCCGATCGACGCGGCGGTGCGGCTCTGCGACGGCATCCCGTGGGCAGAGCGCGTCACCGTCTATCGGACAGCGCGCCGGATCATGGAAGGCTTCGCGCGCGTTCCGTGAGCCGGCTGTACCTGACGACCGACAAGGCCGAGCTCGCGCGTCGCCGGACACTCATCCCCAAGGGGCAGGTGGTCGAGGCGTGGGCCGATCACCACGACGGGGGCGCCCTCTGGATCGGTGAGGAAACCAAGATGCTCCTCGACGAGACCGGCGAGCCGCTCAAGGTCGGCCTTTCGCTGCCCGCCGACCGGGTCTCGGTTTACTACGGCCCGCAGCTCTGCGATCTCGAGTCGATGCCCCGCGAGGAATCGCTCAAGACGCGCGTGCTCTCCGCCCATGGGATCGCCGTGGCGTGGATCACGCTCGACCGCTTCGGCCAGCGCGCCTCCTACGAGCCCACGTCGCCCGTCGATCCCGTCTTCCACCTCCGCCGCGTCGGCGGTGGCGCGGGTCATCTCTGGCGCCTCTTCCGGACGAGGCAGGAGGCGGTCGTCTACATGGGAGAATCCTACGGACGGGATTCCGAGGGCGCCGCGTGGGCCGAGGCGCTCGCCGTGAGCGACTTCGAGGAGCTGGTGAAGCGGTTCGCCCGACGGGAGATTCCATGAGCGAGACTCTCGACACCCGGATGCGGCGCGACACGATGGACGGCTTCTACCGCGTCGTGCGCGCCGTCGGGCGCTTCTGGCTCT
>QHSV01000268.1 GCA_003221655.1 Candidatus Rokuibacteriota bacterium | reverse complement strand
CGGCCGCGCGTCTGGATGTCGAGGCCTGCGATCGTGCGGAGCAGCGTCGTCTTGCCGCAGCCCGACGGGCCCAGGAAGCAGACGAACTCACCCTCGGCGATCTCGAGCGAGATATTGTCGAGCGCGGTGAACGCGCCGAACTTCTTGGTGAGGTGCTGAATGCGAAGGTAGGGCGTCGTCAGCGTCGTCAACCCTCTGCCGACTAGCCCACCCTCGAGCCTCTGCTATTTCTTTGGTTCGGACTTCGCGTTGTAGCGCTCCTGCCACTTGTCCAGGATCGCCTTGCGGTTCTTCGCTGCCCACTCGAAGTCGTTCTTGATCATGTGGTTCAGCATGTTCGCCGGCAGATGCTCGATCGGCTGCGACATCTTTGTGATGGCGACGACTGCGTACCCTTCGCTGTAGAGCTTCATCGCCTTTTCGCTGACCGACCAGTCGACCAGTGTCTTGACCGCGTCGAGGTTCTTGGTGCCCTTCACGATGGCGGTCGTCTCCATGTCCCAGCCGGACTTCTCGGACGGGAAGATGATGTCGATCGGCGCGCCCTGCTTCTTGACCCTGGCGCTGCGGAACTCGAAGGAGATGCCGATTGGGTACTCGCCCGCCCCCGCCATCGTGCACGGCTTCGAGCCTGAGTGTGTGTAGACGCCCATGTTCTGGTGGAGCGCGTCCATGTACTTCCAGCCCTCCGCCTCTCCGAATCCCTGAAGCCACGCGGACACCTGGAGGAACCCGGTGCCGGAGGAGGCCGGGTTCGGCATGACGATCGTGCCTTTGTACACCGGCTTCGTCAGGTCCTTCCACGACGTCGGCTTGGGCAGAGTTTTCTTCTGCGCTTCCACGGTGTTGAAGCAGATGACTGCGACGTAGGCATCCATGCCGACCCACGTCGGCGGACTCTCTTGATCACGGAACACCGCGTCCAGTTTCTCCACACCCTTGGGGGCATAGGGCATCAACATGCCCTCGAGCTTGAGGACCATGAGGCTGGTCGCGGACAGGCCCCAGATGACGTCCGCCTGCGGATTGGCCTTCTCGGCGAGGAGCTTGGCCGTAACGACGCCGGTTGAATCGCGCACCCACTTGATCTCGATGTCGGGATGGTCCTCGTTGAAGCGGGCGGCATACTTCTTGAGGTCGTCAGCCTCGACGGCCGTGTACACGGTCAGCGTCGCCTTCGCGGCCCGGACCGTCGTCGCCGCGAACCCGATCGCCGCCGCGACGCTGACGACGCACAGCAGGACGGAGCCGAGCCTGTCGAGAGTCCGGTGCGCCATGAGAGCCTCCCTTTCGCGAGGGGCTGATTCTAGCGTAGACGCGCGGCTTTGTCAGGGCTCGCAACGGGATCGTCACACGAGCCGATCACGCAGCCGCGAGCTGATCGCGTCGACCACCATCACCATGGCCACCGTGACCAGCAGCACCGTGGACGCGGCCGGGTAGTCGATCATGCGCAGATAGGTCTGCAGGTAGAATCCGATGCCGCCGGCGCCGACGAAGCCGAGGACGGTGGCGGCGCGGATGTTGGACTCGAGCCGATAGAGGACGTAGGAGAGGAAGAGCGGGAGAATCTGTGGCATCACCCCGAAGCGCAGGATCTGCAGGCGCGTGGCGCCCGTGGCGGTGATGGCGTCGACGGGTCCGGGGTCGATGCCCTCGACGGCCTCGGAATAGAGCTTGGCGAGCGAGGTCGTCGTGTAGGCCACGACGGCGAGGACGCCGGGGAAGGGGCCGAGCCCGACCGCCGCCACGAAGACCAGGGCATAGACGAGCGTGTCGACGCTCCGGAAGAAGTTGAGCACGGCCCGCGCCGGATAGAACACGGGGCGGGGCGCCACGTTGCGCGCGGAGAGGAAGCCGACTCCGCACGCCCGAACCTCTCGAGATAGGCGCGAGCCGACTCCGCACGCCCGAACCTCTCGAGATAGGCGCGAGCCGGCTCCGCACGCCCGAACCTCCTGAGATAGGCGCGAGCCGGCTCCGCACGCCCGAACCGCCCGAGATAAACGCGAGCCGGCTCCGCACGCCCGAACCGCCTGAGATAGGCGCGAGCCGGCTCCGCACGCCCGAACCTCGCTTCATCGGGCGTCCCCGTCGCCGTAGATGGCCTGGACGACGGCCGGCGTGACCGCCGTGGGGGGCCCGTCGAAGGCGACGCGCCCCTGACGAAAGCCGACGATGCGGGTTGCGTAGGCCAGCGCCGTCTCGAGCTGGTGCTGGCTCACGACGAGCGTGAGCCCGTGCTCGCGATTGATCGTCCTGAGAATGTCCATGATGCTGCTGGTGAGCGCGGGATCGAGACTGGCGGTGGGCTCGTCGGCCAGAATCACCGCGGGCCGCTGGGCGAGGGCGCGCGCGATCGCCACCCGCTGCTGCTCGCCGCCCGAGAGCGAGTCGGCGCGTCGGCCGGCGAGGTCCACGAGCCCCACCTGTGCGAGGCAGGCGCGCGCGAGCTCGCGGTCGGTGTGCGGGAAGCGCCCGAGCACGCTCGGGACGGATGGAACGTAGCCGAGTCGTCCGGCCAGAACGTTCTCCAGCACCGAGGCGCGGCGCACCAGGTTGAATTGCTGAAAAATCATGCCGATCATCCGGCGGACCGCGCGGAGCTCGGTGGCGCCGGCGCCGGTGACGGCGCGGCCGGCCACGTGGACCGTGCCGGCGGTGGGCTCGACGAGCCGGTTGAGCGAGCGGAGGAACGTGGTCTTGCCGGCGCCGCTCCGGCCGAGCACAACGACGAACTCACCCTGACGGACGACGAGGTCGATCCCGTGCAGCGCGACGGTCGCCGGCGGCAGGACGACGCGAAGCCCCGCGACCTCGATCATGTCAGACGAGGCGGGCGGACTCAGCGGGGTCGGACGCCGAGCAGCTCTATCGCTGCGCGCACCGGATCGTATTCGCGGTCCTCCGCCGGCGCGAACCCGTCGATCTCGTAGAGACGCTTGAGCAGCTCGGCGTAGGCGGGTCCGCGGATCTGCAGGAGCGCTTCTCGCACCTTCGCGAACGTCGCCGGGTCGAGCCCCCCGCGCGCTGCGATCCCCGCCTCGGGAATCGCAGGGGTTTCCGCCACGAAGACGATGCGCTCGCGCTGCGCCGGGTCGCTGAGATATTGCTCGCGGGCCATGTCGAACGAGGCGAGCGCGTCGACGTGCCCGTTGAGGAGGGCGCGCATCCCGGCGTCGTGCGAGCCGGCGAAGACGACTTCGCGGAAGAACGTCTTGGGATCGCGGTTCTTCACGAGGCCGCGCTCGATCAGGAGCACCATCGGGTAGATATAGCCCGAGGAGCTGGCCGGATCGATGAAGGCCATCGTCCTGCCCCGCAGATCCTCCAGCTTCGCGACGCCGGAGTCCTTGCGCACGTAGATGCGCGACGTGAACGAGCTCTTGCCGTGCCAGAGATTCTTGGCGACGATCACGGCCTTCGCCTCGCGGCTCGCCAAGACGTAGCCACCGGGGTGCACGAATGCGAGATCCGCGGTGCGGTTCCGGAGAGCTTCGATCACGGCGGCGTAGTCCGAGGCGACCGTCACCCGCACGGGGATGCCGGTCAGCCGGGCGAGCACCTTGCCGAACTCCTCGCCGGTGGCCAGCAGGTCCGTCGGCTTTTGCGACGGCGTGAGGACGAGATGTAGTCCGCCGGCGGCGAGGGACGCGCGCGGCGTGGCTACCATCAGCGTGACGATCCACAGCGCAAGAATTCCGAGAGTGCGCGCGATCATCGGCGGTGAGTGTACCATCGCAGCACGGGCCATGAGCGTACCCCGACTCTTCTGGCTCCTGCTGTTCGTCGCTGTGGGCGCGGGAGGCGTCTACCTGGCGGATCGGCTGGTGCTCGCCCCGGGACGCGCGCACCAGCGGGAGCTGGCGGAGCGCGACGCCCAGATCCACGCCCTGACGGAGCGGAACCAGGCCCTCGAGGCCGCCGTCCGGCTCCTCCGGCACACGGAGCGGCGCGCCCGACTCGTGGTGCTGGACCAGGCACGCGGCCCCGAGGGGCTCCGGAGTCGCGTCCGGTTCACCGAGCTCAACGCCCAGGGGGACAGCGTCGGCGAGCCCCGGGAGCTCTCGCTCGACGGCGACGAGATCTACGTCGACGCGCTCGTCATCAAGTTCGAGGACACGTTCGTGACCGCCGGCGACGCGCTCAAGGGCAAGGCGCTGCTGCTCTTCCGGCGGATCTTCACCGACCGCGGCCGGCCCGCGGACGGAGACGTGCTGGACCGGGAGGGGCAGATACCGCAGAGCTACGCGGCGGAACGGGCGCCGACGGCGTTCGAGCGGGAGCTCTGGGCGCGATTCTGGGAGCTGGCCAACGATCCCGAGGAGGCCCAGCGGCGTGGGGTCCGGGCCCTGCACGGCGAAGCGGTCTCGACCCGGCTCAGGAAAGACCGTGCCTACACCATCACGCTTCGCTCGACGGGCGAGCTGACGATCCAGCCGACCCAGTAGCCGCGTTGACACGCCATCGTCATCCCGAACGTTCCGCGCGTCGTGCGCGACACGGGCGATCCGCGCATCCCCACGCGTCGGTGCTCGGATGAGCGCGCCCACCGCGGAGGTCGTGATCTGCGGCGCGGGAATCGCCGGGATCGCGGCCGCCTACCATCTCGCGGTGCGTCGCGGCGTGAGGGGGATCGTCCTGGTGGACGAGCGCGCGCCGCTTTCGCTGACGAGCGACAAGTCGACCGAGTGCTATCGGAACTGGTGGCCCGGGCCCGGAAACGACATGGTCGCGCTCATGAACCGGAGCATCGATCTGCTCGAGGAGCTGGCGTGCGAGAGCGGCAACCGGTTCCGGCTGAACCGCCGCGGCTACCTCTTCGCGACGGCCGACCCGGCCCAGGTGCCCCGGTTCGTCGAGCGGGCGCAGGAGGCCGCGACCCGGGGCATCGGCCCGGCCCGCATCCACGCCCGTGCGGCGAGCGACTATCGGCCCGCTCCGGCCGACGGCTTCGAGGATCAGCCGACGGGCGTGGATGTCATCACGGATCCCGCCCTGGTCCGGCGGCACTTCTCGTACCTGGCCGACGACACGCTCGCGGTCCTGCATGCGCGTCGCTGCGGGTGGTTCAGCGGGCAGCAGCTCGGCATGTACCAGCTCGAGCGCGCCCGCGACGCGGGCGTGCGGCTCCTCGAGGGACGTGTGGCGGCGATCGACACGACCGGTGGGCGGGTCCGCAGCGTGCGGGTGAACGCCTGCGGCGGAGACATGACCATCGCGACGCCGCGTTTCGTGAATGCCGCCGGCCCGTTCTTCGGGCGCGTCGGGCGCTTGCTCGGCATCGACCTGCCGGTCTTCTGCGAGCGTCACGCGAAAGCGGCCTTCAACGACGTCGTGGGCGCGGTGCCGCGCTGGGCACCGATGACGATCTGGACCGATCCGGTCCGGCTGCCGTGGTCTGACGAAGAGCGGCGGGAGCTGGCCGCGTCCGCCGAGCACAAACGGCTCGTCGAGGAATTCCCGGCCGGAGTGCACGGCCGGCCCGAGGGCGCGGGTGAGAGTCCGGTCGTGCTGATGATCTGGACGTACGACATCGAGCCGGTGGAGCCCACGTTCCCCGTCGAGTTCGATCCGTTGTACGGCGAACTCTGTCTGCGCGGCATGTCACGGATGATCCCGACGCTGGCGTCGTACCTGGCCCGCCTGCCCCGGGTCTTCGTCGACGGGGGCTATTACACGAAGACCCACGAGAACCGGTTGCTCGCCGGTCCGTTGCCGATCGAGGGCGCCTATGGGCTGGGCGCGCTCTCCGGCTACGGGCTCATGTCCTCGAACGGCGCCGCCGACCTCGTGGCCGACCATATCACCGGCCGGCCGCTCCCGGCCTATGCGCGGGCGTTCTTGCTGACGCGTTACGACGATCCGGCGTATCGCGCCCTGCTCGAGCGGTGGGGGGACTCCGGGCAATTGTGAGCGTGCGGCGAACCGAAAGGAGATCGTCATGGCGAAGATCGAGAAATATTGCGCGGCCGGTGTCTACGACCCGCCGGGCTACAGTCAGGCCATCAAGGTGACGGGCGTCCAGACGATCCTCTTCCTCGCCGGACAGGTGCCCTACGAGATGGACGGGACCGTGAAGCATCGGGGCGACTTCCGGGGCCAGGCGCGCGCGGTGTTCGGATCGGTCAAGGCGCTCGTGGAAGCGGGGGGTGGCAGCCTCGCCGACGTCGTGAAGATCACGACCTACGTCACCGACGTCCGCTACCGCCTCGACTTCCGCGCCGTGCGCGACGAGGTCTTCGGCGCCAGGGGCCCGGCCTCGACGATGGTGCAGGTCGGCTCGCTCTCGCACCCGGACTACCTGATCGAGGTCGAGGCACTCGCGGTCGTGTAGACGGCGAGCCGCTGGCCGGCGGCGGACTACCCGCGCGTGGTCACCGTCACGCCGGCCTTGATCACGCGTTTGATGCGGCGCTTGTCCTGAAGCACGGTGACGTCGCGGAGCGGATCGCCCTCGACGAGGATGAGATCCGCCCACTTGCCCTTCTCGATCGTGCCGATCTCCTGCTCGAGCCCGAGGCACTCGGCGGCGCGGCTCGTCGCCGCCTGGAGGGCCTGCATCGGCGTCATCCCGGCCGCGACCAGAAGAGCCAGCTCGAGCGCGTTGTTCGGATGACCGTGGCCTCCGGCGTCGGTCCCGGCGACGACCTTGACGCCTGCCGCGAGCGCGCGACCGACGCTCTCGGCGTGATGCGCGCGCAGGGCGTGGGAGCGCTCGCGCACGTACGGGGCGGGCGACTCGCGATGGTACTCGTAGACGGTCAGGGTCGGGACGAAGAAGATGCCGCGCTCCGCCATCATCGGGATCAGCTCGCGGTCCTCGTCGAGGTAGCAGCCGTGCTCGATGGAATCGACCCCCGCCTCGACCGCGACGCGCAGACCGGGACCGCCGAGCGCGTGACACATGACCCGCCGCCCGAGCGAGTGCGCCTCGTCCACCAGCGCCTTCATCTCCTCGAGCCTGAACTCGGAGTCTTTCGGGCCGTGGCCGGCGCGCGAGCTGGCGCCGCCGGTCGTGGCGCACTTGATCACGTCAGCGCCGGCGCGGACCATGGTGCGGACCGTCGCCCGCACGGCCTCGACACCCCCCGATTCGAGGATCTGGCGCGCCACGCCGGCCGTGCGGAGATGCCGAGTGCTCTGCGGTTCGTCAAGGCCCCAGCGCTTCGCCAGCTCGTAACCGTGGAACGCGAGATGGTCGTGGCAGTCGATGAGGCCTGGGAGCACGGTGAGGCCGGCGGCGTCGATCACCTCGGCGCCAGCGGGCCAGCTCCCACTCGTTCCGGCCGTCGTCACGGCCTCGATCCGCCCGCCGTCGATGTGCACGACCGCGTCGCGAACCGGTGGCGCCCCCGTGCCGTCGATCAGCGTGCCCGCCCGGATGATCTTCATCCCGTTACTTGTCCTTGGCCCTCGCAGTATAGCGCGTCACCGTCCGACGCTCCTTGACAGCCGCGGGGTCGGGCGCGTATCACACCCGCGTACGTCCGACGCTCATCGGAAGGGGAGGACAACATGCGTGCAACTTCGCAGCTCCGCCAGGTCCTGAAATCGGGCAGAACGCTGTTCGTGCCCGGCTGCTACAACGCGCTCAGCGCCCGGATTCTCGCCGACGTCGGCTTCCCGGCCATTTACATGACCGGCTACGGGACATCGCTCGCGCTGCTCGGGATGCCCGACGCCGGGCTGGCGACGATGACCGAGATGCACCTGAACGCCCGCTACATTGCGAACGCCGTGGCCGTGCCGGTCATCGCCGACGCTGACAACGGCTACGGCAACGCCATCAACGTGATGCGCACGGTCCGCGAGTACATCGGCACGGGCGTGGCCGGGATCCACATCGAGGATCAGGCGATCCCCAAGCGCTGCGGCCACGTGGCGGGGCGCCGGGTGATCCCGATCGAGGAGGCGGTCGGCAAGTACCGGGCCGCCGACGCCGTGCGGCGTGAGCTCGACCCGGACTTCGTCCTCATTGCCCGTACGGATGCCCGTGGCGCCAGCGGCGGCTCGCTCGACGAGGCGATCCGACGTGCCAACGCTTATCTCGAAGCGGGCGCCGATCTCGCGTTCGTGGAGGGACCGACGAGCGTCGAGGAAGTCCGCCGTATCGGTCGCGAGGTGAAAGGGCCGGTCTTCTACAATCAGACCGGGGTGTCGCCCCGTTTCAGCCTCGCCCAGATGCAGGAGATCGGCATCGCGGTGACGATCATTCCCGGCGCGACCTTCCGGGCGACGATCGAGGCGGTCTACGATCTTGCCGTCGCGCTCCGCGACGAGGGGCCGCTGGCCGAGGAGCGCTTCGCCGAGCGGTTCAAGCGACACCCGCTCGGTGACCTGCACACCTTCGCCGGCTTCGATCGCATCCGCGAGTGGGAGGCGCGGTACCTGCCGCCGGACGAGCTGCAGAAGTACGCGGGCTCGGTCGGCCACCAGCCGGCGAGCCCGTGATGGCAAGGGTACGGAGGCAGATCGTCGCCATGGGCGGCGGCAGCTTCAGCGCCGAGCCAGAAGGCTCTCGCCTCGACGCGTACGTGCTCGCGCTGTCCGGCCAGCCGCGACCGAAGATCTGCTTCCTCCCGACTGCGAGCGGTGACGCGGCGGTGTACATCACGAAGTTCTACGAGGCGTTCGGCGAGCGGGCGCAGGCGGCTCACCTCGGCCTCTTCGGACGCCCGCGGACGGACATGGCGGCTGTGCTCACGGGCCAGGACATCATCTATGTCGGCGGCGGCAACACCGCCAACATGCTCGCGGTGTGGCGCGTCCACGGCATCGACCAGATCCTGCGCGAGGCGTGGGAGCGCGGCGTGATCCTCACCGGTGTCAGCGCCGGGATGATCTGCTGGTTCGAAGTCGGGGTGACGGATTCCTTCGGGCCGCTCGCCGCCCTGCGCGATGGCCTCGGGTTTCTCCCCGGCAGCGCCTGTCCGCACTACGACGGCGAGAAGGACCGGCGGCCGACCTACCAGCAACTCGTCCGCGCCGGGTTTCCGGCCGGCTACGCCGCGGACGACGGCGCCGCGCTGCACTTCGTCGACACGAGGCTGGAGGTGTGCGTCGCCTCTCGGCCGACGGCCGGTGTCTACCGGGTCGGCGCCGACGGCGAGACGATCACGGAGACGGTGCTGCCCGTCCGACTCCTCCCCTGAGGACGCCGACCCGATCGGCCATCCGCGTCCGTCATGATCCGCCTTCGCCATAGGCAGAGGCGACGAAGCCGGAGAGCTGGGTCCAGCGTATTCCAGGGGTGTCGTGCGCAGCCTCCACCCGGTTCCCCTGGGAGTCCTGCAGGCCGAGCGGATGGTAGACGAGCTCGATCAGGTTTCCGTCGGGGTCGTGGATGTACGTGTAGTGCTCGCCGGTATCTTCGCGGCGCCCCTGGTGCGGGTTCGTGCCGCCGATGTTCTGCATGGTGCTGGCGGCCGACGTTCGCACGTGCGGAATGCCGAGGTCGTCCAGGCGGGTGATCATGGCATCCCAGTCGTCCACCTCGAGCGCGAAATGGCTGGAGGGAATGGTGGCCGGCTGTGGCCGTTCGGTGAAGTGAATCTCGCTGCTGCCGAGGCGCAACTGGAGCTGTCGCCGGTTGAGCGCGGGGCCTCGGTCCAGAAACTCGGCGCCGAGGACCTTCGTATACCAGTCTTGAGCGCGCTGTCGATCGCTGATCTGGACGTTGACGTGATGGATCAGCTTGATCCTGAACATGACGCGGCCTCCTCTCGGGCGCTCGCCCTCCGGAGTCATTGGGTCGGCGCACGAATCATCGTCCGCAAGGCAGGCGCGCGTCAAGCCCTCAGCCGACTTATCGCATCGAGAAAATTCTCGCGGGGTCCCGACGGCGGCGACGAGGGTTCAGGCCGCGTCCGCGTGTCAGCCAGGTCTTGCGTCCGCCTGCGAAGCTCCGCGGCTCACCGAAGTAGTCGATCACGTAATCAATCCGCCGTGGCGAGTCAGTCTTGAAGAGCCCTGTGTGGGTGATCATGACACTCGGTCTCACTCAACTTCCGTGCCACCTCCGCGGCTTGTGTTTCCGAGCGGTTGTGAATGCCCTCCGCACAGGCGCGTTCCGAAACAGAACGCGGGGTTTCGCCGAAAGCCGGCCAGGGCGCCGGAGACGCGGAGTTCTGTGGCGGTCGGACAGAATGCCCACACGCGGGTGTCCCGCCCGAACGCGCGGGAGGATCTTCACTGCACCTGCATGCGGTCCCGCGCCGTCGCTGGGGATCCACGCGCGAATCATGCCTTGTCCGCGCTGAGGAAGGAGGCGCGCTATCCAAGCCCTGAGGAAGCGCCGGCGCCGAGGAATGCGCTTGAGCAGGACGTACACGACGGCGACGACGATGAGGCCCAGGACTGTTCCGAGCCCGGCGGCTAGAGCGGCCGCGGCTCCGATGGCGTCACTGAAGACGTAGCCGAGCCCGGACCAGGTCCCTGCCCAGAGAAGGATGCCGGCGAGGTCATAGAGCAGAAAGCGGGCCCGTGCGATGCCGAAGATCCCGGCCAGTGGCGGGGTCACCAAGGTGAGCCCGGGGATGAACTTGGCGATCAGCACCGCGGGCACGGCGTACCGGCGAATGAGACTCTCGGCGCGGCGCAACCGGGCATCCGGAGCACGGGAGACCCGGCGGAGCGCGTCAAGGACCCTGCGGCCGCGGCGCCGTCCCAGTTCGAACCAGACGAGGTCCGCGGTGAGGCCCGCGGTCGCCACGGTGCCCAGCACGAGGGGCAAGCTGATGCGTCCATTGGCGGCGAGCGAGCCCATGCCGAGGAGGGCCGGAACGGCGGGGAGCGGGATGCCGACCTGCTCACCAATGACGAGCGCAGCAAGGATGAGATAGCCCCAGCGGTCGAGGAGCAGCGCTTCTGTCATGTCGTCCTCGCCTACCGATATACCTCGTCGATCTCCACCTGGTAGCCGTTGGCCAGCCGGTTGGTCTCGTTAGCCATGCCCACCACGGCCATGAGCTCGCCCAGCATCTCGTCGGTCATGCCTTGCCGTCTGGCCGAGGCGGTGTGGGAGGCGATGCAGTAGTCACAGCCGTTCGTCGTGCTCACCGCGAGGTAGACCATCTCCTTCGTCAGCGGGTCGAGGACGCCGGGCGCCATCACGGACTTGAGGGTTTCCCACGTGCGCCGCAGGGTGGGCGGGTGGCTGGCCAACGCCTTCCAGAAGTTGTTGACGTCGTCGATCTTCCGCGTCGCCAAGATGTCGTCGTAGACGGCGCGCACCTCGGTGGTCGCCTCGGCGTACTCGATCAGCTTCACGCTCGCCATGGTCCGGCTCCTTGGCCTGCTAGCGCTCGATCCCGTACTCCTTGAGCTTGCGCCAGAGCGTGGTGCGGCCGATGCCGAGCGCCTCGGCGGCGCCGGAGTGGTTGCGGCCGAACCGCTCCAGCGTCTGGAGGATGTGAACGCGCTCGGCGTCGGCGAGACTGATCTGCCGGGGAAGCGCCGGCGAGGGACCCAGCTGGAGCCCCGCCGACACATGCGGCGGCAAATCCTCCGAACCGACGACGTCGCTTCGAGCCAGGATAGCCGCGCGCTCGATGGCGTTCTCCAACTCGCGCACGTTCCCCGGCCATGGGTATCGGAGGAGGCGCTCGAGGGCCTCGGGGGCCAGGCGGAGCCGGCGGTCGAGCTTGCCCGCCGACCGCGCGAGGAAATGCTCGGCCAGCGCGGGAATGTCCTCGCGGCGGTCGCGAAGGGGCGGGAGCACCACCTGGATGACGTTGAGACGATAGAACAGGTCTTCGCGGAAGCTTCCCTGGCTGATCAGCGCCGCGAGGTCGCCGTGGGTGGCGGCGATCACACGCACGTCGATGGTCGAGGACTGCGTCGCCCCGAGCCGCCGGACCTCGCCGCTCTGCAGCGCGCGGAGGAGCTTGATCTGAAGAACACCGGGCATCTCGGCGATCTCGTCCAGGAACAGCGTGCCGGTGTCGGCTTCTTCGAAGAGGCCGAGCTTGTTGACGGTGGCACCGGTGAAGGCGCCGCGCATGTAGCCGAAGAGCTCGGACTCGAGCAACGTCTCGGGCACCGCGCCGCAGTTCACGGCCACGAACGGGCGCGCCGCGCGCGCGCTCGCGTGGTGGACGGCCTTGGCGATGACCTCCTTGCCGGTCCCGGACTCGCCCTGGATCAAGAGCGTGGCGTCGGTCGGCGCCACGCGCTCCACGAGGTCCAGGACCGTCTGCATGGCCGGGGACTGCGCGATCATCCCCGGGAGGCCGTAGCGCTCCCGGAGTTGGGCGCGCAGGTTCTCGTTCTCTCGGCGTAGCGCGCGACCGGCCAGCGCCTTGTCGATGCGGTGATAGAGCTCGTCCGGCTCCTGCGCTTTCTCGAAGTAGTCGAGGGCTCCGAGGCGAATCGCCTCTTTGGCCGACTTCCATTCGGCGTAAGCGGTGAGGAGGATCACCTCGGTCGCCGGGGCGTGGGCCTTGACCGCCCGCAGCACGTCGAGGCCGTCGCCGTCCGGCATCCGGAGATCGGTGACGACGAGGTCGAACACCTCCTCCGCGAGGCACTTCGTCGCGGCCGTAAGCCCGTCGGCCTCGAGCACCCGGTGGCCTCGCTTGCGGAGCAGCAGGGCCAGCGTGCTCCGCGCCGACGGCTCGTCGTCGACGACCAGCAGGTGGGCCATGGTCAGGCGGCCTCGAGCGGAAACAGCAGCGTCACGCGCGTTCCGCGGCCGGGCCCGGAGTCGATCTCGATGCGACCACCGTGCGCGCCGACGATGCGCTCGGCGATGGTGAGGCCGAGCCCGCTACCGTTCGGCTTGCCGGAGTAGAACGGCTCGAACACGCGCGGGAGATTCTCGGAGGAAATCCCCGGCCCGGTGTCGCTGATCGCGAGGGCGACGTCCCCGTTCTGCCGGGCGACCTCGAGCGACAGCCGGCCGCGGCCGTTCATCGCCTCGACGCCGTTGAGCGCGACGTTCCAGAGCACCTGGATGACCTGATCGCGGTCGAAGGCGAAGCGCGGGACGGCCGGGTCGACCGCCACCCGCACGTCCACGCGGGGCGCGCGCGAGCGGTCGTCGCGGATCAGCGCGCTCACGTGCTCGACCACTTCGCGGATGTCGCCGGGCGCGCGCCGCGGCTCCTGGGGGCGCGCGAGGTGCAGGAAGTCGGAGAGGATGCGGTTGAGCCGCCGCGCCTCGGTGCGGAGGGCCGTGAGCCCGCTCGAGCACCATGATGATCACGGCGAACGTCGAGAGGAAGTAGAGCGCGATGAACACCGCGTGCACCACCATGTACCCGGCCGAACCAGGGTCGGTGTTCACGAACTGCGTCGCGATTCGATGGACACCCCAGAGCGTCAGGAGGCCGGCCAGAAGCCGCTCGCCTCGAAATTGGGTGATGCAACCGCGCGCCGGCCAGAACAGCAGGCCCGCCGCGATCTGGACGACGCCGAGGCTCGCGCCCACGATCCGCTGACCCTCGTCACCGCTGCTCGCGAGCGCCAGCAACACCGCGACCCCGGCTCCGATCAGGACGTCCCGCCCGCGCAGTCGATAGTCCCAGCGGTGCGCGAAGGAGGCGGCCAGCGTGAAGCCGACGGCGGCGACGGTGACCGCGTCGGTCGCGAAGCTCGGATGGTGGACGTTCAGGACGAGCCCGTCCACCAGCCGGAGGCCTTTGGACAGCGTGTACGCGCCCCATGCGAGGAGCAGGTACTGGAAGAAACGCACGCGGTGCGACGAATAGAGGTACGCGAAGATCAGGAGCTGGATCGCGAAGGCGAGCGTCGAGACGAACGTCAGGATGAGCGGCGCCGGCATCACATCCTCCTACCGAATCAGTCTACGCTGCGAGGCAAATGGCGTGCCACGCGAGTCCGTCGTGAAATCGAGACGCGCGCGTCGCGAGCCTGGGGGTCGGACGTTTCGCAATGGAACCATGTTTCGAAGTGGAACGCGCGCGTACGACCGCGTGCACGGTTTCGTCGTGAACCCCAGGGTTTCGCACTGGAACCGGCGCCGCGCCCCCGCGATCGGCCCCTCAATGATTCCGTTCGGTTGGCGTTTGGCACACCCGATGCTCCGGAAACGCGATCGGCTGGCCGGAGAGCGTTGGACCCGAGGAGCGCTCGATCCGGCGAACACAGACGACAAAGGAGACAGAAGGCAATGAGACGCACGAACGTACTCGCAATCGCGCTCGCAACGACGCTGATGGCAACCGCCGCGTACGCCGAGCGGTCACCGATCGACGACATCCAGGCGCCGCGCGGCCAGGATGTGCAGGCTCCGCGCGACCGTACGGATGAGGTCCAGGCCCCGCGCGGCCAAGAGGAGCAGGCCCCGCTCGATCGCACGGATGAGGTTCAGGCGCCGCGCGGTTGATGCGCGCCGGGCGAGCGAGAATCATCTCGCTCGCCCGGCGAGGGCGGCCATGCGCTCGCGCGTCGCCACGTCCGGAAGATTGCCGGTGCCCGCCTTCATGTTGTCGACGAGATGCTCCGGCCGGCTCGTGGCGGGAATCACGCACGTGACGGCGGAGTGCGCGAGGATCCACTTCAAGAAGAACTGGGCCCAGCTCTCGCAGTCGAGCTCGGCGGCCCATCCCGGCAGGGCCTGGCCGCGCACGCGCTGGAAGAGATTGCCTTCCGAGAAGGGGCGATTCGCGAGCACGGCGACGCCGCGGTCGCGGGCGAGGGGCAGGATGCGGCGCTCGGCCTCGCGCTCGCCCAGCGAGTAGTTGATCTGGACGAAATCCAGCGGCTCGCCGCGGAGCACCCGTTCCAGCTCGTCGTACGCGCTCGAGGTGTAGTGCGTGACGCCGACGTAGCGGACACGGCCCGCCGCCTTCCACTCTCGCAGCGTGCGAAGGTGCGTTCGCCAGTCGAGCAGGTTGTGGATCTGCATGAGGTCGAGACGCTGCGTGCGTAGCCGTCGGAGCGATTGCTCCATCTGCGCCACGCCGCTGTCGCGCCCGCTTGTCCAGACCTTGGTGGCGAGGAACAGCTTGTCGGTGATCGCAAGGTCGGTGGCGAGATCGCCCACGACCGACTCGGCCGCGCCATACATCGGTGAGGAGTCGACCACGCGTCCGCCCAGCTCGGCGAAGCGCTGGAGGACCTCCTTGAGCGGCGCGCGCTCGGTCGCGGAGGCGCCGACGTCGAAGGTTCGCCACGTGCCGAGCCCGACGGCGGGGATCTTCTCGCCGCTGGACGGGATGGGTCGCTCCAGGGGCGCGGGTGCGACGCCCGCCCCCGCCGGCCCCGTCGCCGCCGCCATCAGACGTAGCACCGCCCGCCGCGTGAGCGGCTCGCCGCGAAGCTCATGTTCCACCTGCCCTACGATAGCGATTTGTAGTTGAGGTGACCAGGGGCACCGAGTAATCTTCCGGCGGGAGGCTGTCCTTCGTGTCCACGCCGCAGACCATGTTCCGCAAGGAGATGCTCCTGACCGGCCTGGACGAGATCGGCCTGACGCTCGGCTTCGAGGCGCAGATCCGCGAGTTCGAGGCGCGCCACGCGCGCGAGATGGCGTGGGTGATGCCCCGCGTGAGCACCTGATTCCAGGAGGGAGAGATGGCCACGCTCAAAGTGGAGTATCCCAAGGACCTGCTCAAGCTCGTCGGACGCGAGCTCGGCCCCTCGGAATGGGTCACGGTCGATCAGGCGATGATCGACAAGTTCGCGGACGCGACCGGCGACCACCAGTGGATCCACGTCGATGTCGAGCGGGCGAAGCGCGAGATGCCCGGGGGCAAGACGATCGCCCACGGCTACCTGACGCTGTCGATGGTCCCGCGGATGGCTTCCACGCTGCTGGAGGTCACCAAGCGAAGCCGGGGCATCAACTACGGCTCGAACAAGATCCGCTTCATCTCCCCCGTTCAAGCGGGCTCGCGCATCCGCGTGCGCCAGCGCATCACCGGCGCCGAAGAGGTGCCTGGCAACGGGGTGCGCGTGAGCTCCGAGATGACGGTCGAGATCGAGGGCCAGGAGCGCCCCGCGCTCGTCGGCGAGATCATCGGCATCCGGTACGCCTGAGAGGCCTGAGGCACACCTGAGAGGCGTGAGGCCCGCCTGACATGAGGCTCGTGCGATACGGCCGACCCGGCGCCGAGCGGCCCGGCGCGATCGACGCGGAGGGCACGCTGCACGACCTGTCGCGCGTCATCAAGGACGTGACGCCGGCCGCGCTCGCGCCGGCGACGCTCCGGCGTCTGCGCGGCGCCAATCTCGCGCGCCTGCCGGTCGTGCGCGGACGCCCGCGGCTGGGGTGCCCGCTGGCGGGTATCGGCAAGATGGTCTGCATCGGGCTCAACTACACCGACCACGCCGCCGAGGTCGGCATGGCGCTTCCCAAGGAGCCCACGCTGTTCATCAAGGCGCCCAGCGCGATCTGCGGCCCCGACGACGCCATCGTGCGGCCCCGCGGCTCGGTGAAGCTGGACTACGAGGTGGAGCTCGGGGTCGTGATCGGGCGTGACGCGCGCGACGTCGGTGAGGCCACGGCGCTCCGCCATGTCGCCGCCTACGTTCTGGTGAACGACGTCTCGGAGCGCGAGTTCCAGATGGAGCACGGCGGCACCACGACGAAGGGCAAGAGCGCCGACACCTTCGGTCCCACCGGCCCGTGGCTGGTCACGTCCGACGAGGCCGGCGATCCGCAGGCTCTGGAGCTCTGGACGACGGTCAACGGTGAGCGGCGGCAGGATGGGAACACCGCGAAGATGATCTTCTCGGTCGCGTCCCTGGTCGCCTACGTCAGCCGGTTCATGTCGCTGCGCGCGGGCGACGTGATCTCCACCGGCACGCCTGCCGGCGTGGGACACGGCGCAAAGCCGCCGAGGTACTTGCAGCCCGGGGACGTGGTCGAGATGGGGATCACCAACCTCGGCACCCAGCGCCACAAGGTCATCGAATCCAGGTAGCGCGGCGCTCGGTCATTGACCGTCATGGTCCTTGTGCGTGAATCGGCGAACGAGGCCGAGCGCGATGAGACCGATCCCGACCGCCAGGAGGACCCCGT
Source organism: Candidatus Rokuibacteriota bacterium (assembly GCA_003221655.1). Lineage (GTDB taxonomy): Bacteria > Methylomirabilota > Methylomirabilia > Rokubacteriales > CSP1-6 > AR31. The sequence continues at coordinate 8,904 of QHSV01000268.1, read as the reverse complement.
ACTCCGGCACTCCGAACACCTTGACCAGCACGATGCACAGGCCGGAGAAGGCGACCATCGCCCCCGCCACCATCAGGCCCGTACCGGGTTGGCTAGCCACGATTGAGGACGAAGCGACGGTAGGCCTCGGCGTACTTCACGCCCGCCCGCTTGCCGTCGCGAAGCGCCCAGGCGCGGAGCAACGCGTCGATCCACTCGCCCGGACCCACCTGCGAGACGTGGGCGCGAAGTGCCGCGCACTTGAGCGCCAGCGTGTCGCCGATGTCGATCCAGGTGTCAGGCGGGATCGCGCCGCTGATGAACACTTCCTTCACCTTGTGCGGCTCGAGGCCCTCCGCCAGCAACTCCTGGAAGATGACGCGGGTCTCCGCGGACGGAAAGACGGCGTCGAGCGCCGCGCTGGCGACCGCGCGATGATCCGGATGATTGAGGTACTCGTTGCCGTACCAGCGCACCGTCGGGTCGCCGGACACCACCACGTCGGGCCGGCAGCGACGGATCACGCGCGTCAGGTCGCGCCGGAGCCCGAGGGTCGGCTCGATGACGCCGTCCTGATACCCGAGGAACACGAGGTCCTTGACACCGAGGATCTTCGCCGCGTCCCACGATTCGCGCTCCCGCACGGGCGCGAGGCCCGTGTTGTCGCGCGTGTGCTCGTTGGTGCCGGCGCCGCCTGACGTGACCAGGCAGAAGACGACGTCGCGCCCTTCGCGGGCCCACCGGGCGACGCTCCCGGCGATCGTGAACTCGTTGTCGTCCGGGTGCGCCGAGATGCAGAGGATCCGCGTCAGCGACGCGTCGAGCGTGTGCGGTCGGCGTGCGGTGCCCGCCATCGAGCCTGGCTGCCCCGCCTAGCCGCGCATGTGGTGCGTCGACGGCCCCGGGCGCCGCAGCGGCGCCGTGAGGTTGGCGAACTCGCAGAGCAGCGGCCGCGTGTCGCGCGGGTCGATGATCTCCTCGATCCAGAAGGTCTCCGCCGAGCGGAACGGCGAGCGGAGCTTGGTCAGCCGCTCCTCGATTTGGGCCATCCGCGCCTCCGGATCCGGAGCCGCGGCGATCTCCGCCCGATACGCGGCTTCGATCCCGCCTTCGAGCGGCAGCGAGCCCCAGCGTCCGGAGGGCCAGGCGTAGCGCGTGCAGTAACGGCTGCCGTTCCGGTGGGCGGCGCCGGCGACGCCGAAGACGTTACGGACGATCACCGCGCACCAGGGCGTGGTCGTCTGCCAGATCGCCGACATCGCGCGCACGCCCTGCTTGATGGTACCGGTCTGCTCGGCATCCTTCCCGATGAGGAAGCCGGGGCAGTCGACGAGGTAGACGATCGGCAGGTGAAAGGTCTGCGCGATGTCCACGAAGCGCTCGACCTTCTGGCAGGTGTCGGCCGTCCAGGCGCCGCCGTAGAAGTAGGGGTCGCTCGCCATCAGCGCCACGGGCCAGCCATCGAGCCGCGCGAGGCCCGTGATGATCGCGCGGCCGTAGAGGCTCGCGACCTCGAAGAACGAGCCCCGGTCCACGACGGCGTCGACGATCGCACGCATCTTGTACGGCTTGCGGACGTCGTGGGGAATCGCTTCGAAGAGCCAGGGCTCGCGCCGAGCCGCTCGACGACGGGCGGCCCGGCGATGAAGAGCGCCGACTTGTCCTTGATCATCACGGAATAGTGCGCGGCCGCGAGGTGAGCCGCGCCGAGCCCCGCGACCGAGCCGAGGCCGAGCGCCACGCGGGGGATGGCGCCCATGTTGTTGACGACCATCTCCCAGCCGTCGACGGCGGGGACGTTGGCGCGCCCTGTCGTCTCGATGGTCTTGACCGAGCCGCCGCCGCCGGAGCCTTCGACGAGGCGGATCAGCGGCAGCCTCAGCTCGTTCGCCATCCGCTCGCACATGTTGTGCTTGCCCTTGATCGTCGCGTCGGCGGAGCCCCCACGCACGGTGAAGTCGTCCCCGCCGACGATGACCGCGCGGCCGTCGACCTTCGCCCGCCCGAAGACGAAGTTGGATGGTGTGAAGTCCTCGAGGTCGTTTCGCTCGTCGTAGGCCGCCCGGCCCGCGATCTTGCCCAGCTCGTGGAAGGTGCCGGGATCCACGAGCTTGGCGATCCGCTCGCGGATGGTGTACCGGCCGCCGTCATGCTGCCGCTTGACGCGCTCCGGCCCGCCGAGCCGCTCGGCCAGCTCCTCGCGGCGCCTCAGCTCGTCCAGCTCCTTTTGCCAGTCCATGCCGGCCTCCGTCCGACGCTCTCACGTGGCGCTACAGAGTGTACTCGATACCTGCTTGCCGCGCCGCCGCTGGCCGCGGTATCGTCGATCGCTCACGTGAAAACAGGGAAGGGGCCCCAGGCGGCGTGACACAGCCCATCCGCGTCCTCGAGCTCCTGGTGACGACGAGCCCCGGCGGGGGGCCCAAGCACGTCTGGGATCTGGTCCAGCACCTCCCGCGGAACGAGTTCGAGCTCGTGATCGGCGCTCCGCACGACGGGATCTTCTTCGATCGGTTTCGCGCTCGCGGCCTCGAGGTCGTCGAGTTTCCACTCCGCCGCCTGAGCGCGCGGCACTTCTCCCTCACCCGCCGTCTGATCTCGAGACTCGGCATCGACGTCGTCCACTCCCACGGCAAGGGGCCGGGATTCTACGGCCGGACGGTTGCACGGTGGATGCGCGTGCCGGCGATCCACACCTTCCACGGACTTCACTACAGCGGCTATTCCCCGCTCAGCCGGCATCTCTACCTGGCTCTGGAGCGACAGCTCTCGCGCTGGAGCCACACCATCATCAATGTCTCCCGCTCCCAGCACCTCGAGGGGCTCGGCCTGCGCCTCTTTCGGCCGGAGCAGGGCGTCGTCATCGTCAACGGTGTCGACATCGAGGACATGGAGCGGGCCTTGCTCGAAGCGCCGATCCGCCGGGAGAGCCTCGGGCTCACGGCTGACGACGTCGTCATCGGCTGCATCAGCCGCTTCGACCCGATCAAGCGGATCGAGCTTCTCGTCGAGGCCCTTCGACGCCTGAGGGTGCGGTTCCCGCGCCTGGCCCTCGTCCTCGTCGGGGGCGGCGGCGAGCAGCAGCGGATTCGCCGACTCGTCTTCGAGAGCGGCCTGTCGGAGCAGGTGATCTTCACCGGCTTCCTCGAGAATCCAGCGCGGATCCAGCCGGTGCTCGATCTCTACGTGGCCAGTTCCCGGAAAGAGGGGCTCCCGCTGTCGATTCTCGAGGCCATGGCGGCCGGGCTCGCCGTCGTGGCCACGGACGCGCCCGGCCACCGTGACGTGGTGGTCCCCGGCGAGACGGGCCTGCTGGTTCCGCCCGAGGACCCCGCCGCGCTGGCGGAGGCCGTCGCGGCGCTGCTGGCGGATCCCGCCCGGCGAAAGAACCTGGGCCAGGCCGGGCGTGAGCGCGTCCGCCAGGAGTTCAGTATCCGCGCGATGGTGGACGGCACGGCCGCGGTCTACCGCCGGGCGGCGCGTCGGTAGGCCACGGGGCCGTCACGAACACTCATCCCTCACTCGCTTGAGATCGGCCTCGACCATCATGGCGATCAGATCCTCGAGCGTGGTCGTGGGCTGCCAGCCGAGCTCGGCCTTCACCTTCGCAGCATTTCCGCAGAGAGCGGGCACGTCCGCCGGACGAGCGATCTGCGGATCGACCCTGACGTATTCTCGCCAGTCGAGCCCCGCGTACGCGAAGGCACTGCGGCAGAACTCCTCGACGGTGACCGCGCGGCCCGTCGCAACGACATACTCCCTCGCGTCGTCGGCCTGGAGCATGAGCCGCATCGCTCGCACATAGTCACCCGAAAAGCCCCAGTCCCGCTTGGCTTTCAGATTACCCATTCGGAGGACCGTGGCCAGACCGTGCTTGACGCGCGCGACCCCATCCGTGATCTTCCGGCTCACAAACTCGATGCCGCGCACCGGCGACTCGTGGTTGAACAGGATGCCGGCGCACGCGAACATTCCGTAGCTCTCGCGATAATTGATGGTCGTCCAGTGCGCAAAGAGCTTGGCGATCGCGTACGGGCTTCGTGGGTGGAACGGCGACGTCTCCGACTGCACCGGTTCTGCGGTCAGCCCGAACATCTCGCTCGTGGACGCCTGGTAAAAGCGAATCTTCGGGTTGACGAAGCGGATGGCTTCGAGCACGTTGATCGTGCCGATTCCGTTGACTTCCGTGGTCAGGGCCGGCTGTCGCCAAGAGGAGCCCACGAAGGACTGGGCGGCGAGGTTATACACTTCATCGGGCTCGGCCGCCTCGAGGGCCCGGACGATCGATCCTTGATCCGTCACGTCCCCATCGAGCAGGACAACCCGATCGGCCACCTCGAGGTAGTGGAGCCGCTCCGTCGTCGGAGTGCTCGTGCGGCGGTCCAGCCCGTAGACCTTGTATCCGCTCTCCAGCAGAAGCTTCGAGAGATACGCACCGTCCTGGCCGGTGACCCCGGTGATAAGCGCGTGCCTCATTGACCCGGCCTGATTCTACCCTGCCGAGGTGGCGGACCAGAGACTCATTCAGCGGCCTCCAGATCGTCTCGCTCTTTTTATGTCTCCGAGTATCCGCTGCCGCGTGTCTCGACGCCCCGGCCGCGCGCCTCGGTGATCCAGCCGAATTCTTTCAGAATCTGCTGGCTGTACGTCACGCGCCCGGAGATCTTCTCGAGTGGCTGCGTCGCGAGCAGGAGCGCGGCCCGCGCCATGAGAAGCGGCGGCTCACCGCGCGGGTCGTCCAGGCTCTTCACGAGCCGGTGGTAGACAGTGCCGGGAGACGGGACGATCTGCGAGGGCGATACGCACGTGACCGAGATACCGTGCTGGTAGACCTCGGCGGCGAGACCCTGGGTGAACCGCTCGAGCGCGGCCTTCTCGGCACCGTAGCAGGTCCCGCCGCGGGCGCCGACGCTTGGATCACGGTAGGGACCTCGCCCGGGGCCGATCGCGGCGCCCGACGAGATGTTGACGATCGCGCCCGAGCGGCGCGCGATCATGTCGACGAGCACCAGCTGGCTCAGGACGAAAGGCGCGTGGAAGTTCACGGCCCACGAGCGCATCCAGCGGTTCAGCGGATAGTCCTTCACGGGCAGGTAGTACGTCAGCGCCGCGTTGTTGACGAGGACGTCGACGGGCCCGTAGGTGTCGCGCGCGCTGCCAATCAGCCGCTCGCACTCGGCGGGCTCGGCGATGTTGACGGTGAATGCCTGCGCCTCGCCGCCCGCGGCGCGGATCGACGCCACCGTCGTCTCGAGTGAACCGGCCAGCTGATGATCGCCCTCCCGCAGGGTGCGCGCGGCGCAGATCACCCGTCCGCCCTCGGCCGCGAAGAGCCGCGCGATCTCGGCTCCGATGCCGCGGGAGGCGCCGGTCACCACCACGACCTTGCCGTCGAGCTTCCGCATTGATACCTCGCCTCGTCGGCGCCGCGTTCCGTATCGCTCGCCTCGGGCCTGGGGGCCCCAGCCCCCGGGCCCCCTCGGCTCGCACTACGCCGCCAATCAATAACGCCGCGGGGCAGCCCTGCGCAAGACCGTGTCCCCGAAGGGTGAGCCCCGGGGATTTCCGGCGCCCGCTTCGGGGAAACCCCCGATGGAAGCGGCCTTCCCACCGCGCCTACAGTCGCCCCACGCTCACTCAAGGAGGGTCCACATGAAGGTCGTGTGTGCGTGGTGCGAGCGGCTTGGAAACGTGGTGGTGCTTCCCGACAACGAACCCCAGGGCGACGAACCCCAAGGCGACGCGATCTCTCATGGCATCTGCGACGAGCATGTCCTTGTCGTGCTCGCCGAGGCGCGAAGGGCGATGCCGGATGCGCGCGGCGTCGTTCGGCGGCCCTCGTAGCTCCGCGCGGCCATGCATTCGTCGGTACTCGGGCGGTCAGACGCGTTCGATGGCGGCCGGGATGCGTGGGGGCGTGTCATGAGTCGCCTCCTGCTCATCGTGAAACGGGCGGAGCCACGGAAATTCACGTATCTCAATTACATGTATGGCAGCGAGACGGTCGGGGTGATCGTCGACCGCAGGGTGAGTCAGCGCCGTCAACACAGTGAGCCCACGACCACCGAGCGCCGGTGCGCGAACCGCCGCCGGCGAGACGTCACCGAAGACCTCGTGAACTTCGGCTGGGCACTGGTGAGACACTAGCGCCATGGGGCTTCCGGACGTTCGAGGCCGCGATCTCACCGACCACGGCCCGCTTCTGGACGGCAGCCCGAAGATGCGGGCCATTCTGACGATCATCGAGAACATCGCCGACACGGACGCGACGGTGCTGATCCGGGGGGAGAGCGGCGTGGGCAAGGACCTCGTCGCCCGCGCCATCCACACGCAGTCGGCCCGGCGCCACGGTCCGTTCGTCAAGGTCAACTGTGCGGCGATCCCGTCGGAGCTGCTCGAGTCCGAGCTCTTCGGCCACGAGAAGGGTGCCTTCACCGGCGCGCACCGGCGCAAGCCCGGGCAATTCGAGTACGCGAAAGGGGGCACGATCTATCTGGACGAGATCGCGGAGCTCCCGCCAGCCCTTCAGGCCAAGCTGCTCCACGTGCTGCAGGACTTTCGATTCACCCGCTTGGGGGGCCAGGGGGAGATCGCGGTCGAGGCGCGCGTGATCGCCGCAACGAATCGGGACCTGGAATACGCGCTGACGCGCGGTGAGTTCCGCCAGGACCTCTACTACCGCCTCGACGTGGTCGAGCTGCGGATCCCACCGCTCCGGGAGCGGCGCGAGGAGATCCCGAAGCTGGTGGCATGGTTCCTCGCTCGCTTCAACGCGCAGTACGGGCGGCAGAAGCAGCTGGCGCCGGAGACGCTGAGCCGCTTGAGCGAATACCCGTGGTTGGGGAATGTCCGCGAGCTGGAGAACATTGTGCGACGCATGGTGGTGCTCGCGGACGGTGAGCAGGCGTTCGAGGCCCTGGTGACACGCGGTCAAATCGGGCACGCCGCGGCCCCGCGGCCCACGCCCATGGTCACCGAGAGCTTGCGGGAGATCGCCCGCCGAGGCGCCCGCGCGGCCGAGCGCAGAGCCCTGGCGGAGGTGCTCGACCGCGTGCGGTGGAATCGCGCCGCGGCGTCGCGAATTCTCAAAGTCAGCTACAAGACGCTGCTGCACAAGATCGCCGAGTGCGAGCTGACATCGCCCACCCGTCGCGTCGTCTAGGCGAACGGGTACGGGGTTCGTCGGGAGCATCCGGTCGAGCACCCTGCCGGACGCGCTTGCCTGGATTTTCGCCTGGCCGGGTCAGGTAAATACCCGATGGGACCAGCGGCCTTCGGCGCGGTACACTCCTGCGAAGGTGGCGCGGCAGCCCCGTCGACACCCGTCGACAGAGATCGAGCAAGGCGGGAGGTGCCCAGTGGCCAACAACCAGGAGTTCGTAACGATCACGGAAGCCCTTCTGGAGACCACGGGCTCACGACTGCGCGAGCTGGTCGCGCACCTTCGGCAGCAGCGAGCCCAGCTCCGCGAGGAGTGGGCCCGGAAGATCACCGAGGCCAAGCTGCTGACGGCGATGACGAAGGAAGAGATCTTCGCCGAGGCGACCTCGGTGTACGACAACTACGTCGAGGCCCTGGAAACGGGCACCTACGAGGCCCTGCAGGCCTACGCGCGGAACCTCTCGGAACGCATCATCCCACGAGGCGTCGAAACGCATGAAGTCGTCGGGATCGTGCTCCTGCTCCGCGACGTGCTCGCGCGTTCGCTGTGGGCCAAGTATCGCGAGGACTTCAACAAGCTGAACCGTATCCTCGACGCCTACGAGCCCGCCGCCAACCGCATCGCGGGCACGGTCGCCGTCGGCTTCGTCCAGGAGCGCGAGCGTATCATCCGCGAGCAGCAGGAGGCGATCCGCGAGCTGTCGACCCCCGTGCTCCAGGTCCGCGAGCGCCTGCTCATCCTGCCGATCATCGGGGTCATCGACCCCCAGCGCACGCGCCAGCTGACCGAGCAGCTGCTCCGGGGTATCCGGACCAACCGCGCCAAGGTCGTCGTGCTGGACATCACGGGCGTGCCCTACATCGACTCACCCGTGGCGAACCATCTCGTGCAGACCGTCGAGGCCGCGCGGCTCCTCGGCGCGAACGTGATCGTCACCGGGCTGTCGCCCGAGATCGCCCAGACCCTCGTCAATATCGGCGTGGACCTGGGCAAGATGAACACGGTCGGCGATCTCCAGGGCGGCATCGAGGAGGCCGAGCGCCTGCTGGGGTACAGGGTCGTGCTGACGCAGGAGCAGACAACCCAGCACTCCGAGTAGCTGCGGCGAGGGGCTCATGCAGGTTCCGATCCTCAAGCAGGGCGCCTATCTGATCGCGACGGTGCAATCCGCGCTCACCGACGAGGACCTGAAGCAGCTGCGGGACACGCTGGTCCTGTCGGTCAGCAAGGTCCGCGCCCGGGGGGTCATCGTGGACGTTACCGCGCTCGACGTGATCGATTCGTTCGCGACCCGTACCCTGCGCGACGTCGCCCACATGATCAGGCTCCGCGGGGCGGAGACCGTCATCGTGGGGATCCAGCCGGAGGTGGCCTTCTCGATGGTCAAGCTGGGGCTCACGCTGGAGGGGATCGCAACCTCGCTGGACCTGGAAGAGGGCCTCGCCTACCTTAACCGCAAGGGGAATGGGTCCGACCATGGGGTTCGCACTCATCGCTCATGAAGTGCGAGTGTCGATCGACTGCGATGCCGACATCGTCCTCGCCCGCCAGAAGGGGCGGCAGCTGGCGTCACAGTGCGGGTTCCCCTCTACCGACCTGGCCGTCGTCGCCACCGCGATCTCGGAGCTGGCGAGGAATATCGTTCGGTACGCCGTGCGCGGCGAGGTCATCCTCCGACTAATCGACGACAACGGAAAGCGGGGGATCGAGGTGGTGGCCGCCGACGACGGCCCCGGGATCCCCGACATCGGGCTAGCGATGCA
>QHSV01000238.1 GCA_003221655.1 Candidatus Rokuibacteriota bacterium | reverse complement strand
CTCGGTAGGACGGATCGGTCAAGATCTCCTGATACCCCTGCATTGCGGTATTGAAGATGACCTCGCCCGAGGCTTCCCCGACCGCGCCGAGCGACCGGCCTCTGAAGGTGCGTCCATCGCGGAGCACGAGCCAGGCGGAATTGTTCACCGGCTCGCTCGCGGCCGCACGACTTTCCCACCGACGACCGTCATCCACGGCCCGCCCCGAAGGGTCCAACCGCCGAACGGTGTGTTCCGGCTTCGGGAATGAAACCGTGAGGGGTCGACGGTCGTTTCCGCGTCGGGGTCCAGGATCGTCACGTCCGCCGGGGCGCCGGCGGCGAGGGTGCCCGCGGGGAGGTTGAGGAGCCGCGCGGGATCGCGGCTCCACCGCGCGATCAGCGTCGCGAGCGACAGGAGCCCCGGCCGCACCAGCCGATCGAGCAGCACGGCCACCGCCGTCTCGAGCCCGACGACGCCGAAGGCCGCTCGATCGAACTCGCCCTCCTTCTCGGAGAGCGCGTGCGGGGCGTGGTCGGTCGCGATGCAGTCGACGGTACCGTCGGCGAGTGCCTCGATCAGCGCCTCCACATCGCGCTTGGTCCGGAGTGGTGGCGCCATCTTCGTGTTCGAATCCCAGGTTCTGACGGCGTCCTCGGTCAGCACCAGATGGTGCGGCGTCACCTCGGCCGTCACACGGACGCCGCGGGCCTTCGCGTCGCGGACCAGACGGACCGCGCCCACGGTGGAGACGTGGGCGATGTGAACGTGGGCGCCCGTCAGCTCGGCGAGGAGGATGTCGCGGGCCACCATCACGTCCTCCGCGGCGGCTGGCTGGCCCGGGATGCCGGTCTCCGTGGAGACGACGCCTTCGTTCATGGATGCGCCCCGGCTCAGGGTCGTATCCTCCGCGTGGCTGATGAGCGGTGCGCCGAACGGCAGCGTGTACTCCATCGCACGTCGATAGAGTCCGGCGTTCATCACGCACCGGCCGTCGTCGGAGAAGGCGACGCAGCCCGACTCGGCGAGCTCGGCGAGCTCGGCCAGTTCCTCGCCGCGCAGACCCCGCGTGACGGCGCCGATCGGATAGACGCGCACCACGCCTTCGACCCTCGCCTTGGCCAGGATGTAGTCGGTGACCGCGCCGTTGTCGTTGACGGGGTTCGTGTTCGCCATGCAGCACACGGCGGTGAACCCGCCCGCGGCGGCCGCCCGTGTGCCCGTCGCGACCGTCTCCTTGTACTCGTCGCCCGGCTCGCGCAGGTGGACGTGCATGTCGATGAAGCCCGGGCAGACGATCTTGCCCTTCGCGTCCACGACCTCGGCGTCGGCAGGCGCCGCGAGGTTCCGGCCGAGACGCTCGATCTTGCCGTCCGCGAGCAGGACGTCCTGAACGGTGTCGAGATTGTTCGCCGGATCGATGACGCGGCCGCCCCGGAGCAGGAGGCTCATCCGCCGTCTCCGCCCTTGCGCCCGGCGAGGAGCAGCAGCACCCCCATGCGTACGGCCACGCCCCGGGAGACCTGGTCGAGGATGACGGAGTACGGACCGTCGGCGACTTCGGGCGCCAGCTCAATGCCGCGGTTCACCGGCCCAGGGTGCATGATCAGCACGTCGGGCCGCGCGTGCCGCGCGAGCTTGTCGAGCGTGAGCCCCCAGTAGTGCGCGTACTCGCGGAGCGACGGGATCAGGCCCGCGGTCATCCGTTCCTGTTGCAGGCGGAGCATCATGATCACGTCCACGTCGCCGATCGCGTCCTCCAGGCGGTAGCTCACCTTCGCGCCCAGCTCCTGGACGAACGGCGGAATCAGCGTCGGCGGTCCGGCCACGGTGACGGTCATACCGAGCTTGCGCATCCCGTGGATGTTCGACCGCGCGACCCGGCTGTGAGCGATGTCCCCGACGATCGCCACGTGGAGGCCCTCGAAATGGCCTTTCTTCTCGCGGATCGTCAACAGGTCCAGCAGCGCCTGTGTGGGATGCTCGTGGGCGCCGTCGCCGGCGTTCACGATCGAGCAGGGCAGCGCGCGGGCCAGAAGCTCGGCCGCGCCAGCCGAGGAGTGGCGGACGACGACCACATCAGGGCTCATCGCGCCGATGTTTTTGGCGGTGTCGATGAAGCTCTCGCCCTTGCTCGTGCTCGAGCCGCTGGCCGAGAAATTGACCACGTCCGCCGAGAGCCATTTCCCGGCGATCTCGAACGATGTGCGCGTCCGCGTTGAGGCTTCATAGAAGAGGTTCACCACTGTCTTGCCGCGGAGCGCCGGGACCTTCTTGATCTCGCGCGTTGCGATCTCCTGGAGCGACGCGGCGGTGTCCACCAGCAACACGATCTCGCCCGCTTCGAGCTCACGCATCGTGAGCAGATCTTTCCGCATCCAGCCCATGCTAGGCCTCCTCGGGTTCTTCGATGACGACGCGGTCCTCGCCGTCGTGCTCCCGGAGCCGCACGGCGACGGTCTCGCGGTGCGAGGTCGGCAGGTTCTTGCCGACGTAGTCCGGCCGGATCGGCAACTCGCGGTGTCCGCGGTCGATCAGGCACGCGAGCTGGATGGCGGTCGGCCGGCCGAGGTCGATGATGGCGTCGAGCGCAGCGCGGATCGTCCGACCGGTGAAGAGGACGTCGTCCACGAGGATCACCGTCTTGTCCTTGATCGAGAACGGGATGTCGGTTCCGCGGATCACCGGCGTGCCGCGCATGCCCAGGTCGTCGCGGTAGAGCGTGATGTCGAGCGTCCCGACCGGGAGAGTCGTGCCGTCGATCTGGGCGATCTTGGCGGCGAGGCGATGCGCGAGACTCACGCCGCGCGTTCGCAGCCCGACGAAGGCCAGGTCCTTGGCGCCGCCGTTCTTCTCGAGGATCTCGTGGGCGATGCGGGTGAGGGCCCGGTCGAGCGCGCTCTCGTCGAGGACCTGCGCCTTCTCCCGGGGGTTTCGTGCAGGGCTGGCCATCTTCTCTCCTTGCGAGCCTCGCCGTGCTCGCTTAAAGGAAAGCTCGTGCGTTGACTCCTGTCACTTTACATGGCGCGCTCCATCCGTGTCAACCACGATGGGTCTGGTGCTGCCGCCGGGACGCCAGCGCTCGACCGTCCGTCGCTCGTGCTCGACCGTGATACGTCCCGCCTTCACCACGAGGCGTCGCGGAGGCAAGGCCATTACGATCTCCTCCACTCGCTCACACTCCCACACGACGAGATCCGCGCGGCAGCCCGTGGCGCAGCCGTAGTCGCGGAGATTGAGGATCCGCGCCGGGTGCGTGGTGACGGCGGCCACGAGGTCCCGCATGAGCTCGGGCGTCCCCATATGAGCGGCGACGGCGCCGACGAACGTCAAGTGGGCGAGGTCGGCCGTGCCGACCGGCGTGAACGGGTTGCGGATGTTGTTGGACGCCAGCGCCACCGGGATGCCGGCTTCCAGGAGCCGACGAATCGGCGTCAGGCCGCGGCGGACGTTCCATTCGTCCCGCCGCCCCATGAGGTAGAGGTCGGTCAGGGGAAGGCTGATCACGCCGATCCCGGCGGCCGCGAGCTCGGTAATCAACGCCGCTTGCTCGGCGGGGCGCAGGGCGGCGAGCTCGGTCAGGTGTCCCACCGCGACGCGTCCCTGCCAGCCGGCCCGGACGGTCTGACGGACGATCGCGCGCACGTGCAGGTGCTCGGGCTCGTCGAAGAAGTCCACGTGGAAGTCCGCGTCGACGCCGAACTCGCGCGCGAGCGCGAACACGATCTCGATGTGCCGGAGCGCGTCGGTGTCGTTGTAGGGGCACCCGCCGACGAGGTCGGCGCCCATTCCGAGAGCGCGACGGAGCAGCCCCTCGGTGCCCGGCACCTGGAGTATGCCTTCCTGAGCGAAGGCGCAGAGCTGGATGTCGATGGCCGGAGCATACTCGCGCTTGAGCGCGAGCATCGCCTCCATGCCTGCGAGCCCCACGATCGGGTCGACCTCGACGTGCGCGCGCATCGCCGTCGTGCCCGCCGGGACGGCCAGGTCGAGCACGCGTCGCGCCCTCTGCGCGATGTCGTCTACCGTGAAGCCTCGCTTCGCCAGGCCGGTGAGCCGAATGGCTTCCGCGGCCGTTCCCGCCGATCCGGACACCCGATCGGCCAGGAGCGCCTTGTCCAGGTGGATGTGCGCTTCGACGAGGCCCGGAGTGACGAGCCGTCCGGCGACGTCGATCGTCTCCCGCGCGGGCCCGCTCGCCGGCCCGATGGCGACGATGCGCGCGTCGGCGATCGCGAGGTCGACGGGCACATCGCGGTCGGGCAGGCGGCAGCCGCGGAGGACGAGATCGAGCACGTCAGCGCGTCCGCGCGTCCTCGGCCGGCGCGTTCCAGCAGCGCAGGACCTCAAGGGCGAGCAGCAGCAGCGCCGCGAGCATCACCAGCGCGCCGGCCCCAAAGATCAGCCGGCCCACGGTCTCGGCGGACCCCAGAAGCCCGAGCCGTCCGAGGATGTAGTTCCAGTCGTGGATCAGTCCTTCGGCCAGGAGGGGCAACGCCCTGGCCCGCCCGTCGGCCGCGTAGACCCCGACGTCGGTGAGCGACTGTCCGGTCCAGAAGAGCGCGACGGCGGCCGAGGCCCACTGACGGGTTCTCAGGAAGGCCGTGGTGGCGATCGCCGGGATCAGGACCTGGTTCAGCGAGCCGCCGAGCACTGCGACGAACTCGCCGAAGAACCCGAAGATCACGTGGCCGGCTTCGTGGAAAATCAGGTCGACGCCGTGGATGAACCCGAGGAACCCGCCGCCCTGAGGTCTCAGTCCCTGCGCCATCACCTGCCAGGCGAGGCCGAGCAGGATCAGGAGACCGAGCCCCCGGCCGGCGATGCCGGCGAGTCGGCCGGGGTCGCTCACGGCGTTGGTACCCGTGGGATGAAGCAGGGCCCTCAGGCGTCGCGCTTCGGCGGGTTGATGTTGTAGGCCTTGAGCTTACGATAGAGGTGGCTGCGCTCGATCCCGAGTTGCTCCGCGGTGCGCGTCACGTTCCAGTCGTTGGTCCGCAGCTCGGTGAGGATGTAGGCGCGCTCGAAGCTGTCGCGCGCGTCCTTGAGCGACCGCTCGCGCGCCTCGCCGACCGCGGGCGCCGCCTCCTTCGGGCGCAGCGGCGCCGGCAGGTCGTCGGCGCCGATCACGTCTCCGCGGGCCATGATCACGAGGCGCTCGACCATGTTCCGGACCTCGCGGACGTTGCCGGGCCAGTCGTAGGCGAGAAAGTAGCCGAGCGCCTCCCGGGAGAGCGTCTTGGCGCGCTTGCCGTTCTCGGCGCAGAACTGCGTGATGAAGTGGCTCACCAGCGCGGGGATGTCGTCCTTGCGCGTCCGCAGGGCCGGGACTTCGATCGGGATCACGTTCAGGCGGTAGTAGAGGTCCTCCCGGAAGCGTCCGTCCCGGATCAGGGCCGCGAGGTCGCGGTTGGACGCGGCGATCACCCGCACGTCCACTCGGATCGTGTCCTTGCCGCCGACCCGCTCGAACGCCTGCTCCTCGAGCGAGCGCAGGACCTTCGCCTGGGTCTTGAGACTCATGTCGCCGATCTCGTCCAGGAAGAGCGTGCCGCCGTCGGCCAGCTCGAACTTCCCCCGGCGCCGGGTGAGCGCACCGGTGAATGCGCCCTTCTCGTGGCCGAACAGCTCGGACTCGATCAATTCCTCGGGGATCGCGGCGCAATTGACCTCGACGAAGGAGCGCTCACGGCGCACGGAGTTGATGTGGATGGCCCGCGCGACCAGCTCCTTGCCGCTGCCGTTCTCGCCGTGGATCAGCACGCGGCCGTTGGTGGGCGCGGCGGTCGCGATTTGGTCGCAGAGCGCGCGGATCCCCGCGCTCTCGCCGATGATCTCGGTCCGCTGCTCGAGGCTCGCGCGGAGCGCTGCGTTCTCGCGCTCGAGCCGGGCGTGCTCGAGGGCGCGGCTGACCGTCATCAAGATTTTCTCGAGGGACAGTGGCTTCTCGACGAAGTCGTAGGCGCCGAGGCGCGTCGCCTTGACGGCCGTCTCGATCGTGCCGTGGCCGGAGATGATGACGACGACCGCCTCGGGGCGCGCCCGCTTGATCTCGGCGAGAGTCTCGAGGCCGTCCATCCGATCCATCCAGATGTCGAGAAACGTCAACTCCGGCAGCTCGTCGGCGAAGAACCGGAGCGCGTCAGCGCCGCTGCCGACCGCGGAGACGCGGTACCCCTCGTCTTCCAGAACGTCACGCAGGGTCGACCGGATCGCAGGCTCGTCGTCGACGATCAAGATATGCTCGCTGGCCATGTCACCCTCTCCGCCGCGCCCGAGGCGTAGGCGTGCTCACGCGCGCACCGATATGCTCGCTGGCCATGTCACCCTCTCCGCCGCGCCCCAGGCGCAGGCGCGCTCACGCGCGCACGAGCAGTGCAAGCCGCCGGGGGAGTCGAGAGGGGGACGTAGCCTCCTTCTCCAAAGGGACGTCGCGGGGCTGGAGCCCCCCGTCCGAGGCGAGCTTATGAAAGATCTCGCTGGCCATGTCAGGCCTCGACCGGGACGACCGCGCGCGACACTGGCACCTCGATGACGAAGCGAGTCCCCGTGGGCTCGTTGTCCTCGACCGAGATCGTCCCGCCGTGCTCGGTCACGATCTCGTGCACGATCGATAGCCCCAGCCCCATCCCCGCGACCTTCGTCGAGAAATACGGGAAGAAGAGCTTCTCCTTGCCCTCGGGGCTGATGCCTGGGCCGTCGTCGGCCACGATGATCCGCGCATGCCCCGTCTCGGCCACGTGTACCGTCTCGACCCGCACGACCCCATTGTCGCCGATCGCCTCGACCGCGTTGTCGACGAGATTGAGGACGGCGCGCTTGATGTGGTCCGGGTCCACCTCGAGCAACGGGAGGTCGTCGGGATGATGGGTCTCGATCGAGAGGGCCGGATGGGACTCGCGGTAGAGGCTCGCGACGCCGTCGATGAGCTGGCGCACGTCGGTTGGCCGCGGCGTGAGCACGGGCATCCGGGCGAACCGCGAGAACTCGTCCACCAGGTGCTTGAGGCCGTCGACCTCGTGGATGATCGTCTCGGTACACTCCAGCACCAGCCGCTCCTCGCCCGGAGTGCGGGCCAGGCGCCGGCGTAGTCGCTGGGCCGAGAGCTGGATCGGCGTCAGGGGATTCTTGATCTCATGGGCGATCCGCTGCGCCACCTCCCGCCACGCCGCCACCCGTTGGGCCTTCAGCAGCTCCGTCAGGTCGTCGAGGACCACGACGGCGCCGGCGTACTCGCCGTCCGGGCCCCGCAACGCCGTCGCGGAGGCGAGGAGCGAGAGCGTGGCGCCGCCCCGCCGCATCTGGAACTCGAGCTCCGTGCTGGCGGCCCGGGGGCGCCGCGTGCGCTGCATCTGCGCGACCACCGCCCTGAGGTCCGGGCCGGCGAAGACCTCCTCGAGAAAGCGTCCGACGGCCGTCACTTCGTTCACGCCGAGCATGCGTGCCGCGGCGCGGTTGATGGTCGTGAGGCGCCCGAGCGGGTCGAAGGAGACCACGCCGGTGGTGATGGCCTCGAGGACGGTCTCGATGTAGACGCGCCGATCCTCGAGCTCAGTGTGCTTGTCTGACAGGTCGAGGTACGCCTCTTCGAGCTGCCGCTTCGATTTCGCCAAGTCGTCCGTCATACGGTTGAAGGACTCGACGAGGACGCCGATCTCGTCGTCGCCTCGCGTCTGCACCTTGTAGGCGAGGTTGCCGGCGGCCACCTCGCGCGTGCCCTCGGCGAGCTGCTCGATGGGGCCCGTGATCCCGCGCGCGAGATAGAAGCCGAACCACGTGAACGAGAACACGACGATCAGCGTCATGAGCAGAAAGAGCAGGATGTAGATGCCCTTGATCGGCGTCTTCAGCAGCTTGAGCTGCTTGTACTCGCGAAACGCCTGCGAGATCCCGCGCACGCGTGCCTCGAGCCGATCCGTCACGTGCGTGCCGACGACCACCACGCCCACGACGCGGCGCTCGGCGCCGTGCGCCGCCCAGACCGGGACGACGGCCTCGACGAGGTCGCCGGATGCGAGCTCGCGCACCGTGGTGAGCTCCTGTCCGGAGGCGCCCTGGCGCAGCTGGTTCTCGTTGACGTCCCGCGTCGCGACATCGCCCAGGATCGAATCCTTGACGTGGACCAGCTCCTGCCCCTGCGTCCCGAAGACGGTGATCGCGCTGATCCCGAGCCGGTCCTGCTGCTCGACGAGGTAGGCCGCCAACGTCTCGCGCCGTGTGTCAGCGAGGAGTCCATCGCGATCGATCACGCGGCCGATGTGCTGGGCGTGACGGAGCGCCGTGCGCTCGAGGTTGCTGTAGTAGGTCTGCGCCACCGCGAGCGCCTGGTCCAGCGGGCGCTCGACCTGCGGCTTGAACCACCCCTCGATCGACTTGGTGATGAAGTTCGAGGCAATGAGGAAGATGAGCGTCGACGGGATGAGGGAGAGCGTGAGAAACGCCAGCACCAGCTTCGACTTGAACTTGGCGCCGATCACGTTCTCGCGCCGCTCGAACCAGAGCTTGACGAGGTTGCGGAAGAGGAGCAGGACCAGGAGCAGCAGCACGATCAGGTTCAGATTGAGCAGGGCGAACACGGCGATGTTGGACGCGAGCGGTAGGTCCGGCGCGTAGACGCCGATGTCCAGGAAGTTCGCCGTGCCCACCAGCACGAGGAACCCGGCGAGGATGATCAGGTTGCGCTTGCGCCGATTCTCGTCGCTGAGGAGGGGCATGGCTATTGGACTCGCTGGATCGTGCGGTAGTCGGACTGCCGCAGGGTCTGCTCGGCGGTCCCGTTCATCCGAGCCACGAAGGTGTTCTCGCCGTTCAACGCCGTCGTCGCGTTGACGCGTACGTAGATCACCGCCGCGGGATCAAGCGCCGCGGCGGGTGTCATCTTGACGCCCCGGATGTCGGAGAGGATCCGTTGGGCGTCGCGGAAATCGCGCGTGGTGTGGATGAGCCGGACCTCTCCCTTGAGCGACGCGACCTTGAACTCCTTGGTCACCACGTTGTACGCGAGCGTCCGCTCGACGGTCTTCGTGACGAGCAGCCGGTCGGGCAGCCACCGCTGGTACTGCCAGAGCTCGATGTCGAGGCGGACGTGCGCGGGGATCCCGCCCTGGATGCCCTCGTGGAGCCCCCCGGGCAGGGCCCCCAGTAGCACCACGTGAACGGTCACCTCATGATCGTTGAGGAAGACATCCAGGTCGCTGATGCGCAGTTCGGCGCGGACGGGTGCCGCCACGGCCAGCACCATCGCTGCCGCGCCCAGGTGATTGAAGAGCCATAGAGCACGCATACCGCGAACAGGTCATTATATAGCGATATAGCGTGGGAGGGGGGCGGCGCGGAGCGCCGGTTAGATGACAGCGAGGCCGGGCGCCGGCACGAACCCCTCGCGGCGCCCGACGTCCTCGGCTGCCGCGGTGACCTCGAGCGCGGCCCGGCGCTCGAGCCCGACGGCTCGCTGGACCGCGAGCACGAGCTCGATGTTGAGCGCGTGGCCGCCGTTGCGGGCAATGACGTGCGCCCGGATCGGGCGGCCCAGGAGGGCGAGGTCTCCGACCAGGTCCAGCATCTTGTGCCGGACGAACTCGTCCCGGTATCGAAGGCCGTTCAGCGCCCCGCGATTGCCGAGCACGATCGCGTTGTCCAGGGACCCGCCGCGCGCGAGGCCGTTCTTCCGCATGAGTCCCAGGTCCTTGAGGAAGCCGTATGTACGCGCAGGCGCGAACTCCTCCACGAACGAGCGCTCGCTGGGCGTCCACGACAGGACCTGCGTCCCGATCGCCGGGTGATCGTTGTCCAGCGTGTAGGTGATACGGAACCTCTCCGACGGGACGATCTGCATCCACCGTCCGCCGCCTCCCACCCGCAGCGGGCACGGGAGCGTCAACGGGCGAAGCCGTGCGGACTGCTGGACACGGCCCGCGGCCGCCAGCAGCGCCACGAAGGGCTTCGCGCTGCCGTCGAGCGCGGGGATCTCGGGTCCGTCCACTTCGATATCGAGATTGTCGATGCCGAGCCCCGACACGGCCGCCATCAGGTGCTCGACCGTCTGGATTCGCGTCCCGTTCACGCCCACCGTGGTGGCGTAGTGCGAATTGACGACGCTCTCCGCCCTCGCTGGGATCCGCTCCCCCGTCGAGCGCACTCGGAATACGATGCCGGCGTCCGCGGGTGCGGGAGCGAGGGTGATACGAGCGACCTTTCCCGAGTGCAGGCCGACACCCTCGATGCCAACAGGCTTGCGAATTGTGTGCTGGCGCATAGACCGTTCCGAAAAGTAGCAACGGGAATGCCAGCGATCATGTGGATGGAACCATCTAATTTTTATGGCATCTGGTCGAAATCCAGGAGGCGAAGGTGGCACCGATGACACGGGTTGACCGGCTCCGCGTCTCCGATGCGAGACATCACACGTCGACGATGAGACGGACCTCGTGCCGGCCCTCCTGCTCGGCCACGACCAGACGGTGCATGGTCGCGGCCTTGACGATCGTCTCGAACCGATGGCGGCCGGCGTCCATCTCTTCGCCGTGGAGCGTCGCGTGGACAAGCGTCGCGGTGCACGCGCCCACCTCCACGCGGTGCACCACGAACCCTTCGATCTCGTGCACGTAGAGGCACTCGTTGATCCAGTTGACGAGCAATCGCTCCGGTGAATCGGCCTGCGCCCGGACCTCGCGCCGCTCGCGCTCCGCGACCTCGTCGGGCTTCACGATCAGCGCGAACACGCCCAGCGCCGCTTGGGCGAACGCGTCGGCGCGCGTCGAGCCCCACGCTCGAACGCCCACATCCGCCTCGGTCTCGAAGTGCTCCCAGCCGGCCTCTCGCGCGCTCATCCACCCACGCCCAGATCGCCGAATCGCGCTTGCAGCACCGCGATGATCGCCGGTCCCGCCGTCTCGGCCCTCAAGGTGCGTGGCCCGACGCCGACGATCGTCCAGCCTCGCGCCTGCGCGTTCTCGACTTCCCCTTGGCTCAGTCCGCCCTCCGGTCCAACGAGCAGATGAATGCGCGCGGCCGGGGGCAGGGTGAGGGGCAAGCTCGCGGCGAGTGTCGTTCCGGGCAGGCGAGCTTGCTCTCCACCCTGCCCCGTGGCCGTCATCGCGCCCTCCCAGAGGCAGAGCCGGAGGTCGGCGGGTTCGTCGAGCGCGAGGACGTCGGCGAGCGGTCGGGGCGCGTTGACCGTCGGAACCACAGCCCGGCCACACTGCTTCGCCGCCTCCTTGGCGACGCGCTGCCAGCGCCGAGCGCGATCGCGCCAGCGGCCGGGCTCGAGCGCGATCACTGTCCGCGCCGTCAGCACCGGGACGACCTGGGCCACCCCCAGCTCGGTGGACGCCCGCACGATCGATTCCATCTTGTCGCCCTTGGGGACGGATTGCACGAGCGTGATCTGGACCGGCGACTCGGTCTCGCGCGTGGCGACCCCGAGCACGGTGCCCGTCGCCCGCTCCCCAACCGTCTCGAGGCGCACCGTGTACTCGTGGCCGGTACCGTCGGCGGCGAGCACCGTGTCGCCGGACCGGAGCCGGAGGACGCGCGAGAGATGATGCGACTCGTCGCGGTCGAAAACGACGCGTCCGCCGGCGATCCGCTCAGGCGTGATCGTGAAGCGGCGCACAGAGCTCGAGCGTGGTCCAGCCCTCAACGGAGCGAGGCTTGCGGAGCAGGAACCCGTGGCCGCCGAGCGCCGCGGCGACGTCGGCCGCCTCACCGTCGAGGATGCCACCGAGTAGCAGCGTTCCGCCCGGCAGCAGAGAGCACGCATACTGGGACGCGAACCTCCGATGGGCGGCCGAAAGCAGATTGGCGACAACCAGAGGCGCGCGCGTCTCCTCGAGACTCCGGGCGTCGGCGAGCAAGCACCGCACGCGGTCGGAGACGTGGTTGCGGGCGGCGTTCGCCACCGCGGAGGCGATGGCGTCCGGGTCGTCGTCCACCGCGAGGACTGCGCTCACGCCGAGCCGGGCGGCGGCGATCGCGAGGATGCCCGATCCGGTGCCGAGGTCGATCATGCCGGGCGGGCCGTCCCGGTCGATCACGGTCTCCAGCGCCTCGAGGCACCCGACCGTGCTCCCGTGGTGACCCGTTCCGAACGCGCGCCCTGGTTCGATCGTGATCACGGTCCGGCCATTCGCAGCGGGCCTGTCCCACGGTGGGGCGATCAAGAGCCGTCGCCCGACCGGCCGCGGGGTGAAATGGGCTCGCCAGGCGTCCGCCCAGTTCTCATCGGCGAGCGCGACGACGCTCAGCCCCGTGGCGGGCTCGAACCCAAGCTCGCGCAGCCCGTCCAGGTACTCCCGGACGCTCGCTTCGAGCGCGCTCGCCAAAACCGTCCCCGGGAAGAACGCGCGGAGCTGCGGGCCTCGTCC
This sequence comes from Candidatus Rokuibacteriota bacterium, assembly GCA_003221655.1. Lineage (GTDB taxonomy): Bacteria > Methylomirabilota > Methylomirabilia > Rokubacteriales > CSP1-6 > AR31. The sequence continues at coordinate 8,833 of QHSV01000238.1, read as the reverse complement.
CGGCCGCTCCTCCTCGACCACGCCGAGCGCACCGAGCTCCCACGCGAGATTGGTCAATCCCTCGGCGAGGTCGGCGGGCGCGCCCACGGTGAGCTCCCAGAAGCGGGAGGATGACATGAGGTCAGCCGAGGAGCTTCTTCATCCGCTCGAAGAACGCCGCCGCCAACGGCCCCCGCTCTTCCTTCGAGGCCGCCTCGAACGCCGCGAGCGCCTCGCGCTGTCGCGCGTTGAGCTTCTGGGGGACTTCCAGCACGATGCGGTAGCAGGTGTCGCCGTGCCCGCGCTGGCGCAGGTGCGGCAGGCCCTTGCCCCGGAGGCGCAGCACGTCGTTGGGCTGCGTGCCGGCAGGGATCTTCAGCCTGGTCGTGCCACCGAGGACGGGCACTTCGACGTCGTGGCCGAGAGCCAGATGGGCGAAGGAGACGGGTAGGTCGCAGTAGAGATCGGCTCCCTGGCGCGTGAACAGGTCGTGCTCGCTGATGCGTACGAGCACATAGAGGTCGCCCGGCGGTCCGCCGTTTGCCCCGTTCGAGCCCTCACCGCTGATGCGAAGCTGCATCCGGTCGTCTATTCCTGCCGGGATTTTGACACTCAGCAGGCGCTCGGCCCGGCGCCGACCCTGGCCGCGGCAATCCCGGCAGGGCGCGCGGTTGAGCTGGCCGCCGCCCTGGCACTTGGGGCAGGTCTGGGCCACGGTCAAAAAACCGTGACTCCGCCGGACCTCGCCGGCGCCGCGACACATGTCGCAGGTCTCCAGGCGACTGCCCGGCTCGACGCCCGCGCCCGCGCAGGTCTCGCAGCGCTCCAGGCGCGGGATCTGGATCTTCGTCTCGAGACCGGCCGCCGAATCCTCGAGGGTGATCTTCAGCTCGTACTGGAGGTCCTCCCCGCGCGCGGCGCGCGAGCCGCGCCCTCGGCCGCTCCCGGAGAAGAAGTTCTCGAAGATGTCCTCGAAGAGGGTGCCGAAGCCCGTGTCGCCGAACCCGGGGCCGACCCCCGGTCCGGCAGTCCCGAAGCGGTCGAAGTGCGCCCGTTTGTCGGGATCGGACAGCACGGCGTACGCCTCGTTCGCCTCCTTGAACCGCTCCTCGGCGTTCTTGTCACCGCGGTTGCGATCGGGATGGAACTGCATCGCGAGCTGACGGTAGGCCTTCTTGATCTCGGCCTCGCCGGCGTTGCGCGGAATGCCGAGGATCTCGTAGTAGTCGCGCGGCACCGGACTCAGGCGTCCTCGTCCGGCGCGGCGGCGACGGATACGAGCGCGGCACGCAACACGCGGTTGTGCAGCTGGTAGCCCGGCAACGTCTCGCCGACGACGCTGCCCGGCTTGGCGTCCGTACTCACCACACGGGCGATCGCCTCGTGTCGCGTCGGATCGAAGGGGTGGCCGAGGGCGGAATATCGCGTGACGCCCGCGCGCTCCAGCACCTTGAGGAGCTCGCGCTGGATCAGTTCGACGCCCCCGACGACGCCGGAGACCTCGCCGGTCCCCCGCGCCGCCTCGAGCGCCCGGTCCAGGTTGTCGAGCACAGAGACGAGGTCGCGGAGCAGCGACTCGTTCGCGTAGCGGATGTACTCTTCGCGTTCCCGCTGGGTCCGCCGCTTGATGTTCTCGACTTCGGCGAGCGCGCGAAGCAGCCGGTCCTGCTTTTCCTCGACCTGCCGCCTCAGCTCCTCGACCGTCTCGGCCCCCGCCTCTGCGGACGGAACGGACTCGAGAGGCTCGGGGTTACGCACATTCGACTCGTCCATAACGTATGAATTATAGCAGCGTCGTATCGCGGACTCGGAGGGGGCGGGGCCGGGGCGCTGGCAGGGCCGCCTGGGATCCGTGTAGTCAGCGTTGCACTCGCGCAGCGCGCAGGATCTCTCCGATCCGGATTTCAGCCGTCGGATCCCGGGCGGCCCCGCCAGCGCCCCGGCCCCGCCCCCTCCGCCTCAATCGCTACGACGGCAGATATAGATCCTGACGGACGCGGGAGAGAGCGTCCGTGACGTGCCGAGCCGTCTCGTTGACGATGGAGATGACCTCGGGGTACGGCAACCGCCGCGGCCCGACGACGCCGAGGATGCCGATGACCTGGTCGCGGTAGGTGTAGGTCGAGGTGATCAGGGTGCACTCGCGCATCTCGGCTACCGGGTTTTCCTCGCCGATCGTCACGTTCAGCCCCTCGCCGCCGGCGAGCATTGTCATCAGGTCGGCAAGCCGCTCCTTCTGCTCGAAGGTCCGGAGCAGCTCGCGCGTCGTGTCGAGGTTCCAGAACTCCGGATGGTCGAGCATGTTGATCGCGCCGCTGACATAGAGGGTGCGGCCCCGCAGCAGCACAACGATCTGCTCGATGACGCCGCGCGCCCGCGTGTGGAGGGCGTCGAGGGGATCGCTGGGCGTCGTCTCCATGTCGACGACGTCCTGGACGGTGCGGCCGCAGTACCGGCGGTTCAGCTCGCGCCCCACGGCGCGTACCTCCTCGGCGGCGAACGGCGGGTCGAGCGTCACCGCGCGGGCGGTGACCCAGCCCGCGTCGGTGACGAGGACAGCCAGCGCGCGATCGTCCTCGAGCGGGATGAGGTCGACCCGCGCGAGCGTCGTCTGCTTGAGCGGCGGCGCGAGCAGGAGGCCCGTCAGCTTCGTGGCGCTCGACAGATGCGACGACGTCCGCTCCATGAATCCGTCGATCCCGGACCGGCGGGTCGGCAGGCTCTCCCCGGGCACCGCGCCTTTTGGGCCCGGCGCCGGCGGAAAGGACTCCACGTAGAAGCGGTAGGCCTTATCCGTCGGTACCCGGCCCGCGCTCGTGTGCGGCTGGACCAGATAGCCCATCTCCTCGAGATCGGCCATCACGTTGCGCAGCGTCGCCGCCGAGAGGTTCGGGAAGTGGCGCTGGGCCAGAACGCGGGAGCCGACCGGCTCGGTCGAGTCGATGTACTCGCGGATGACCGCAACCAGTACGTCTCGATGACGGGCATCCATCGCCCGGAATTATAGCAATTCGACGAAGAGCGCGTCCGAGAGGAGAAACCCCGCTTCGGTGAGGCGGATGCGGTCGCCGGTGTCGACCAGCAGCGCCTGCGCGCGCCACGTCTCGATCCGCCGACGGAGGTCCCGCTCGCCGTCGAGCCGCGGCTCGAGCCACGCCGTGGGGACGCCGTCGGCCGTCCGGAGACCGAGGATCAGTCGCTCGGCGAGGCGCTGCCGCGGCGTGAGCTGCTCCGCGGACGCGATGGGCAGGGCGCCGTCCGCGAGCGCCTCGCAATAGCGCGGGGTGGCCTTCACGTTCGCGTAGCGCACCCGCCCCAAAAATCCACAGGCGCCCGGCCCGGCGGCCAGGTACTCGGCGGCGTGCCAGTAGATCTGGTTGTGGCGCGAGCGGAAGCGGGGCCGCGCGTAGTTGGAGATCTCGTAGTGCTCCAGGCCGTGCGCCGCCGCGGCGTGCGCGAGCCGCCAGTACTGGTCGATTTGCTCTTGCTCCGCCGGCAGGCCCTCGATGCCGGCCGCGCCCCAGAGGCTGCCGGCGTCAAGGGTCAGCCCGTACGCCGAAAGATGGTCGGGCCCCCAGTCGAGCACCGTGTCGACGGCCCGCGTCCATCCGTCGAGGTCGAGACCGGGCAGGCCGTACATCAGGTCGACGCTCAGATTGGCGCACCCCGCCTCCCGCGCCGCCTCGAAGGCGGCGCGGGCGCCGCGCGCGTCGTGGAGGCGGCCGAGCCGCGGGAGGATCGAGTCGTCGAGAGACTGGACACCGAGGCTCAGCCGATTCACGCCCGCCGCGCGATAGCCCTCGAGCTTCTGGCGCGTCACGCTCTCGGGGTTGCACTCGACGGTGATCTCGGCATCCGCGCCGACGTCGAAGCGCGCGCGGATCCCGTCGAGCGCCGCCGCCAGGTCCTCGGCGGCCAGGAGCGAGGGCGTGCCCCCACCCACGAAGACGGTCGCGAGGCGCACCCGCGCTGCCCACGGGAGCGCGCCGAGCAGGTCGATCTCGCGATGGAGCGCCTCGAGGTAGCGGGCCATGGCCCCCTCCTCGAGGGGCGCGGTATTGAAGCTGCAGTATCCGCACCGTTTCGTGCAGAACGGGACATGCACGTACAGCCCGAGCGTGTCCGCCTCCGGTGGGTTCTCCGCCAACACCGACGCATATGGATTGTCCGCGGGACCGGAACCGGCAAAACTGTCGAACGGGTTGTCCGCGGACCCGGAGCCGGGTCGCTTCTTTGTCAGGCCACCCTCGGTCAAAGCCGACCTCCCGGACCCCGCTACAACAGACCGGTGCTCGCCCGCCCGCGTCATAACCACCCCACTACGAAATATAGTTCGCGAGTCTCCACCAGCGGAGCCAGTGCCGGTCACCGTCCCACGACCAGTAGATGAGGAAGGCCTTCCCCCTGATCTTGTCGCGCTTGACGAAGCCCCAGTAACGGCTGTCCTGAGAGTTGTCGCGGTTGTCGCCCATGACGAAGTAGGCGTCGGGCGGCACTGTCGTGGGCTCGCAGCCGTACGCGTACCCGCAATAGGCCTCCCCTCCGCGCGCCGGGCCGGAATCGGCGTACTTGGTGTACGGCTCCTGAAGGGGCCTGCCGTTGACGAAGACCTGGTGGCCACGGACCTGCACTCGCTCGCCCGGGGTCGCGACGATCCGTTTGATGAAGTCGCGCTTCTCGTCCTGCGGGTACTTGAACACGATGATGTCGCCGCGTCGAGGATCGCGAATCGCGGGCATGCGCCAGTCGACGAGCGGGAGCTCTGGGCCGTAGAGGAACTTGTTGACCAGGATGTAGTCGCCGACGAGGAGCGTGTCCATCATGGAGCCGGAGGGGATGGTGAAGGCCTGCACGACGAGCGAACGGATGACGAGCGCCAACAGGACCGCGATCGCGATCGCCTCGGCGTACTCGCGGACGATGGACTTCCGGCGCGGCTTCGGCACGACTACCTCCGTGGGGAGCGTGCGGCCCGCTTCGATCTCGATCTTTCGCTCGTCCATGGTCAGCTCTTGAGGACGGAAAGGAATGCTTCTTGGGGGACTTCCACCTTCCCGACCTGCTTCATCCGCTTCTTTCCTTCCTTCTGGCGCTCCAACAGCTTGCGCTTGCGCGTGATGTCACCGCCGTAGCACTTCGCCGTCACGTTCTTGCCCATCGCTTTGACGGTCTCGCGCGCAATGACCCGGCTCCCGATCGCCGCTTGGATGGCGACCTCGAAGAGCTGGCGGGGGATCACCGCGCGCAGCTTCTCGACGAGCGCTTTGCCCTTTTCGTACGCCTTGTCCCGATGCACGATGCTGGAGAGGGCGTCGACCGGGTCGCCGTTCAGCAGGATGTCGAGCTTCACGAGGTCGGACGGCCGGAACTCCGACAACTCGTAGTCGAACGACGCGTAGCCTTTCGATATCGACTTCAGCCGGTCGTAGAAATCGACGACGATCTCGGCCAGCGGAAAGTCGAACCGGATGTGGACGCGCTTGCCGTGGTACTCGAGCGACCGGTGCTCGCCGCGCTTTTCCTGGGCGAGCTTGTAGATCGCGGTCATGAACTCCGTCGGCACGAGGACGGACGATGTCACGTAGGGTTCGTCCATCTGTTCGATCCGGTCGGGTGTCGGCAGCTTCGATGGATTGTCGATGTCGAGCACCTCGCCCGCGGTGGTGCGGACCTTGTACTGCACGCTCGGCGCCGTCACGATCAGCGAGAGATCGAACTCCCGCTCGAGCCGTTCCTGGACGATCTCCATGTGCAGCATGCCGAGGAACCCGCAGCGGAAGCCATATCCCAGCGCGAGCGATGTCTCGGGCTCGTACGTGAAGGCCGGATCGTTGAGGCGCAGCTTTTCGAGCGCGTCGCGAAGAGCCTCGTAGTCCGTGTCATCGATCGAGTAGAGCCCTGCGAAGACCATGGGCTTGGCGTCTCGATAGCCGGGGAACGGCACCGCGGTAGGCCGTGCGGTCTCGGTGATCGTCTCGCCGACCTTGGCGTCGGCGACCCGCTTCATCGACGCGGTGATGTAGCCGACCTGGCCGGCGGACAGTTCCTCGACGGGCCGCATGTCCGGGCTGAAGACACCGACCTGCTGGACGTCGTACGACCGGCCGTTGGACATGAGGAGGATACGCGTCCCAGGCCGCACGCGGCCGTCGGTGAGACGCACGTAGACGACCACGCCCTGGTAGGAGTCGTAGAACGAGTCGAAGACGAGCGCCTTGAGCGACGCGTCCGGGTCACCCTGCGGTGGCGGGATGCGGGCGACGATCGCTTCGAGCACTTCCGGGACGCCGGTCCCGTGCTTGGCCGAGATGGCGAGCGCGTCGCCGCCGTCGAGCTCGAGGGTCTCGGTGATCTGGGCCCGCGTGCCCTCGACGTCGGCCGCCGGGAGGTCGATCTTGTTGACCACGGGGATGATGGCGAGGTTCGCGTCGCTGGCGAGGTAGAAGTTCGCCAGCGTCTGCGCCTCGATGCCCTGGGCGGCGTCGATGATGAGGACGGCCCCCTCGCACGCCGCGAGGGCCCGCGACACCTCGTACGAGAAGTCGACGTGGCCGGGCGTGTCGATGAGGTTGAGCGTGTATTCCTGGCCGTCGCGCGCCCGGTACATCAAACGGACCGTGTGCGCCTTGATCGTGATGCCGCGCTCGCGCTCGAGGTCCATGGAATCGAGGACCTGATCGACCGCCTTCTTCGCGTCCATCGTGCCGGTGAGCGCGAGCAGTCGGTCGGCGAGCGTCGACTTCCCGTGATCGATGTGAGCGACGATCGAGAAATTACGGATGCGACTCAGGACCATCGACTCAGTCTAACACGCCGCGTCGAGCTGGCCGGGTGCGCCGTCCGGCGCGCAAGCGGGTCGTCGGGTCCGGGGCGCGCGCGCGCGACGCCGCCAGCCCCGGCTCACCGCGCCGACGTGACGTCAGCCGGCGAGCGTGGCGTGTTCGGGCACGACAGCGCCTGATTCCAGCACGACCTCGGGCCCCACGCGCGCGTAGGCGCCGATCCTGACGTTCGCGCCGACGATGCAGTCTTGAAGGACCGCGCCGGCCCCGACCTCGACGCGCTCCCACAGGATGGCGCCTTCCACACACGCGTCCGGGCCGATCCGGGAGCCGTCGCCGATCACGGCGCCCGGCCCGACGCGGCAGCGCCGGCCGAGCGCGGCGCCCGCGCCGACGACCGACGGTGCGACGATCTGGGCTTCGGGCGCGACGGCGCCGCCGCCGGCGATCCAGCTTCCGTCACGGCACTCGCCGGCCGGCGTGAGCGGCATACCGGCTCGCCCGTGGAGCAGATCGAGCTGGGCGGCGCGGTACGCCGACGGAGTTCCGATATCTCGCCAGTACGCGGTCGGCGACCATCCGTAGCACGGGATCCCGTCCTCGATCAGCGCGGGAAAGAACTCGCGCTCGATCGAGCTCTCCCGCCCGCGCGGGATCCGCGCGAGCAACGGCGCGTCGATGAGATAGATTCCCGCGTTGATCGTGTTGGTCGTGATCTCCTCATCGAGAGTCGGCTTCTCGCGAAACCCGAGCAGGCGTCCGCTCTCGTCCGCCTCGACGAGGCCGTACTGGCGCGGGTCCGGCACGGGCTGGAGGAAAATGGTCGTTCGCGAGCCACTGGTCTCGTGGAGCCGGCGCATCGCGGTCAGGTCGGCGTCGGTGAGGATGTCGCCGTTCAACACGAAGAGGCTGCCCGAGACCAGGTCGGAAGCGTTGCGGACTCCGCCGCCCGTCCCGAGCGGCTCGAGCTCGACGACGTACCGGAGCCTGACGCCCAGGTGCTCGGCGTCGCCGAGCGCGGCGCGTACGTCGTCCACGCGGTACGAGCACGCCAGCACGACGTCGGAGACTCCATGCGCCCGGAGCAGTGCGAGCTGATAGGCGAGCAAGGGACGATTCAAGAGCGGGACGACCGGCTTCGCCCGCTCGAGCGTCAGCGGGCGCAGGCGTGTGCCCTGGCCGCCCGCCAGGATCACCGCCTGCAGTGTACGCGCGCTGGCCACTACCTATCGGGCGACCAGGGCTCAGCCTCGCTGATGAGCATCACCGGGATCCCGTCCCGGATCGGATAGGCCTTTCGGCAGGCGGGGCAGATGATTCGGGTTTCCTCGAAGATGAGGTCGCCCTTGCACGCCGGGCAGGCGAGAATCGCCTTCAGCTCTTCGTCGATCATGCGCGGAGCTCCTTCTGGAACCAGGTGACGGTCTTCATGAGGCCTTCGTCGAGCGACACCGTCGCGGTCCACCCGAGCAAAGCCTTGGCGCGGATCGCGGCGAGCACGCTTCGCCGCTGCTCGCCCGGCCTGGCAGGGCCGTGCTCCGGCGCCTGGCTCATCTGGGTGATGCGCGCGAGGCGTCGATACAGGTCGTTCACGGTCGTCTCGGCGCCGGTCGCGATGTTCACGACCCCGGAGACGTCGAGCGATGTCACGGCGCGCGCCGCCGCTTCGGCGACGTCGCCGACATACACGTAATCGCGTGTCTGTTCGCCGTCGCCATTCACGATGCACCGCGCTCCGGCGAGTAGGCGCGAGGCGAAGATGGCGACGACGCCAGCCTCCCCCGCGGGGTCCTGGCCGGGACCGTAGACGTTGGCCAGGCGAAGCGTTAGCGCGCGGCCGCCGGTCAATCCCGCCCAGCAGTCGAGGTACCTCTCGGCAGAGGTCTTCGACACGCCGTAGGGCGAGGCGGGCCGCAGGGGATGATCCTCCGGGGTCGGCAGGACGTCGGTATCCCCGTACGCTGCGCCGCCCGTCGAGGTGTAGACGACGCGGCGCACTCCGGCGCGCCGGCACGCCTCGAGCAGCGCGATCGTCCCGAGCACGTTGACGCTCGCGTCGAAGCGCGGGTCGG
>QHSV01000267.1 GCA_003221655.1 Candidatus Rokuibacteriota bacterium | reverse complement strand
GAGCGCACCCTTCGGGCCGACGGCATTCGGGCGCTGGAAGATCCAGTTCTGCCACGCCGAGAGGCGGCCGAAGATCTTGCTCTCGAGCGTCTCGGGCCCGCCGAACCGAATCGACGCCTCCATGCCGGTGAGCGCGTCGGGAGAGAACGCGGCGCGCTCTTCCAACGCGATGCGCACCTCGTCGTCCCAATCGATGTCGTCCGGCGTAAACGTGACGAGCCCGGCCTCCGCGGCGGCGGCGGCGTCCAGGTCGTCGCCGAGCCGCGCGCGAAGCTTCTCCGCCCGTCCGGGCTCGGCCAGGAATCGGCTCGCCAGCCGCGTGAGACCGTTGACCATCGAGCAAGCTCCGAAGTTCATCTCGGTGAGCCGGAGCGTGGCCGCCGGCCGGGCGTCGCCCGCGCGCTCGCCGTCGAGCATGTACGAGCGGTCGGCGGCCAGCGCCAGCTCGAGCAGGGTACCGGCGAAGCAGGAGCCGGGCTCGATGAGGGCGAAGACCGACCGCGACGAGACCTCGATCCGCTTGAACGTCCGCTTGAGGTACAGGCGGACCTCCCGCACGAGCCAGTCGTCGCGATGCGCCGCCAGCACTCGGTCGTGGGCCTCGATGAGATCGGCGCCGCCGGACGTCCGGAACACCCAGAGGCCGATCTCCTCCTCGTTGGTGCGCAAGTGCAGGATCAGATCGTCGAGCTCGCGCGCCAGCGCCAGCGGCCAGAACGCGCAGCCGGCCTCGCGGATACCGGCCGCGTCCGCCGGAGGCGCGGCACTCGGCCCGCTCACCATGATCTCGGCGAGACCCCGTCCCCGATCGACATCGCACGCGACGTGGCGGTAGCGGATCCGGTCGCCGTCGATCGAGCGCTCGAGCGGCACCAGGACGATGCCTCGCGCCGCGGCCGGCCGGTCGGTCCGGGCGGCGAATTCGCCCGCGCGGCGCTTCACGACCTCGTCGAGCTTCGAGCGCGGCACGACCTCGTCCACGAGGCCCCACTCCACCGCCCGCGCACCCTTGATCCCCTCCGCGACAGTGCAGAAGAAGTCGGCGCGATCCCGGCGCACGCGCCGCTTGTCCACGAGGCGCGTGAGCCCGCCCGTGCCGGGGAGCACGGCGAGCAGCGGGACCTCGGGGAGTGACACCGCCGTGTTGCCGTCGTCGGCCATGACGATCCAGTCGGTGGCCAGGGCCAATTCGTAGCCGCCGCCCGCACAGGCGCCGTTGACGGCGCACAGGTAGAGCTGGCGCGACTCGGCCGTCGCCTCCTCGATCGCGTTGCGGGTCTCGTTGGTGAACTTACAGAAATTCACCTTCCAGCCGTGGGCCGAGCGCGAGAGCATCCGGATGTTGGCGCCGGCGCAGAAGACGCGCTCCTTGCCCGAGGTCACGATCACCGCGCCCACCTCCGGGTGCTCGAAGCGCAGTCGCTGGACCGCGTCGTAGAGCTCGACGTCGACGCCGAGATCATAGGAGTTGAGCTTCAGCTCGTAGCCCGGCCTGAGCCCGCCATCCTCTCTGACGTCCATGGCGAGCGTGGCCACCGGCCCATCGAAGCTCAGTTTCCAGTGCCGGTATTTCGCCGGCTCCGTCCTGAAGTCGACGCGAACGCGTTCTCCGGTATCCGCCAAGGGTCCTATCCCAGAATGACCCAGAGCGCCTGGGCCTGTTTGGCGCCGAGATTGTCCCAGCCGTGCGGCACGCCGCCGTCGAGAAGTGCGCTGTCGCCCACCTCGAGCAGGTAGCGGTCGCCGTTGTAGTGCAGAGCGACCTTGCCCTCGAGCACGTAGAAGAGCTTCATCTGCCCGGGCTTGATGATGACCTTCTCGGTCGTGACGCCGCGCGACTTCGGACCGAGCGTCGTGACGACGGCACGGATCTTTCCCTGGAAGAGGCCCGCGCCGAGGACCGACCACCGCTCGGAGGAGCCGTCGAACGACACCACCGGGTAGTCGCGCTTGCGCGAGACAACGATGCTGCCGGCCGGCGTGCCGTCGAAGAGCGCCGCGATCGGCACGCCGAAGGCGGCGGCGATCTTGCCGAGGGTGTGGAGCGAGGGCGAGAGCCGCCCCGACTCGATCTGCGAGACCATGCTCGGGGTGAGGTCCGCTTTCTCGGCGAGCTGGCGCTGCTGCAGCTCGCGCTCGGCCCGGAGGCGTTTGATGCGCTCGCCGAGAGCGGTCACGCGACTTCCTCCGACGCGGCGCTGCCGTTTTGGAGCCCGGCGACGGCGGCGAGCGCCCGCGCGACGAACACCCGCGTCATTTTCTTGCGGTACGGATGGGTGAAGTCGGTGTTGTCGAGCGGCTTGGCAGGGCCCGCCGCCAGATCGGCCACGCGAGCGATCAGCTCGCGGGTCACGCGTTGGCCGACGAGCGCGGCGGCCGCCCTCTCGGCCGGCCGCGGCAGCGAGGCGACGGCGCCAAGCACGATTCGGGCGTCGCGGACGATGTCACCATCCATCCGGGCCGCCACCGCTACCCCGAGCACCGGAAAGTCGAACGAGCCACGGCGCCGCAGCTTGAGATACGCCGAGCGCCAGCCCTCGGCGGGGGGCAGCAGGATGTCCGCGACGACCTCGTCCGGCCGCTTGGCGAGGTATTCGATGCCGTCGTCCCGATACAGCGCCGGCATCGGCACTGTACGCTCGCCGCCGGCGCCGATGAGCCGCACCCGCGCTCCGAGGGCCCACAGCACGGGGGCCGTGTCCGAGGAGGACACGGCCCAGCAGCGCGAGCTCCCGGGCGCGACCAGACAGATGTCACCGTCTTTCTTCATGCAGAAGCCGATTGCCTTGCGCCACTCGTAGGACTGATTGTAGTAGTTGCACCGCGTGTCCACGCATACGTTACCCCCGATCGTACCCATGTTCTGCAGCTGTGGCGAGGAAACGAGCCCGGCCGCTGTCGCGAGCGCCGGAAAGTCGCGCGCGATCCCGGGATGAGCGGTGACCGCCGAAAGCGTCGTCGCCGCCCCGATCGTCCAGCCGCTGGCGGAGCCCCGCACACCGCGCAGCTCTCGGATCCCGCGCAGCCCGACGAGGACCTTCGGCTCGAACTGCCGGCGCTTCATGTTGGGGTAGAGGTCGGTCCCGCCGGCCACGAGCATCGCATCCCGCCCGTGCTCGGCCATCAGGCGGGCGGCGGCGTCGACCGTGCCGGGGGCGAGATACGTGAAGGGCGGCAGCCTGATCATTGTAGCGGGGGCCGTGAGGCCGGCTCGGACCGAGGGTGGCCTGAGATAGGCGCGAGCCGGCTCCGCTTCTGCGGACAACCCCTCGTCCGCTCTCGGGTCACTCCCTTCGGGGCGCTCCAATTCATCGCGTGAAGGGCCTCTTGACGATCGCGTCGGCCGGCTGGCCGAACGCGGACTCGACCACGATTGGCTCCTTGAACGTGAAGAGCGGCAGCTTGACAGGCCCGACGCGCGCCGGCCTTCCCAGCCGCTTCAGCTCGAGCGCCTTGAGAATCTTGTCCGGGGTGATCGGCACCTCGTCGATGCGAATGGCGAGCGCGTGATAAATGGCGTTCGCGATGGCCGGAATCACCGGCAGGAGCGGCCCCTGCCCGGCCTCCTTGGCTCCGAACGGTCCCTCCGGGTCGTCGGTCTCCACGAGAATGGTATGGATCTCCGGCGTTTCGAGCGTGGTCGGACTCTTGTATTCGAGCATCGAGGGCTGCTTGTGGAGATTCTTCCTGAACACCTGCTCTTCCATCAAGGCCTCCCCGATCCCCATGTACACCGAGCCCTCCACCTGCCCCTCGACCAGGAGCGGGTTCAACGCGCGTCCGACGTCGTGGGCGATCCACACGTTCCCGAGGTCGATCTGCCCCGTTTCCTCGTCGACCGTGAGCTCGACCACACACGCCGAGTAAGAGTAGCAGGGAGAGGGGCCGACGCCGCCTCCCTTATACTTGCCCGCGCGCTTCGGCGGCGCGTACGAGCCCGGGAAGGCAAGCACACCATGAATCGCCTCGCCGAGCTCCACCGCTTTCGCGAACGGCACGGCCCTGTCCCAGTCGTCGGGCACGCCGACCTTGCGCTCGCGAGCGACGAGAGACGTCGGGCTCACCTCGAGCCTCTGCGCGACCGCCTCGAAGATGACGGTCCGGAGCCGCTCGGCCGCCTGGATCGCCGCCATCCCGCACATGAGCGTCACGCGGGACGAGTACGAGCCGAGATCGACGGGTGTCAGGCTCGTGTCGGCTGGATGCACGTGGACGTCCTTCGGCTCGATCCCGAGGACCTCGGCCGTGAGGTATGCGAGGACGGAGTCCGATCCCTGGCCGATGTCGGTGGCGCCGCAGAGGACGGCGACGCCTCCGCTGCGGTCGGCGCGCGTAACCACACCCGAATGGGGCATGTCGTTCCAGTAGATCGCGGTGCCGGCGCCGGTGAGATACGCCGAGCAGGCGATGCCAATGCCGGACTTTTTGGGAGAAGGGGGCTCCAACTGCACGCCGGAGCGAGCGCGTTTCTCGCGCCAACCGGAGGCCTCGACGACCTTGTCAATGCACTCGCTGAGGCCGATGGTCGTGATCGTCAGATGGTTGGCGGTCTTGCTGAACGGCTCGGCGACGATCCGTCGGCGCATCTCGGCTGGGTCGAGCCCGAGCTGCTCGGCTGCCTTGTCGAGCTGGCACTCGAGGGCGAAGCGGGGCTGTGGCGTGCCGTGGCCGCGCTTGGGTCCGCACGGCGGCTTGTTGGTGAAGATACGCGCCGCCTCGAACTTGTAGACGGGCATCTTGTAGGTCACGGGGTTGATCACGCCCGTGTAGAACGTGGAGGCGACACCGTACGAGCCGTACGCACCTCCGTCGAGCCACGTCCGGAGGTGGCAGCCCGTGATGTCGCCCTGCTTCGTGAACCCGGTCTTGATCCACATCAACACCGGGTGGCGTCCCCGATGGGTGTAGAAGACCTCTTCCCGCGTCAGGGCGATCTTGACGGGCCGCCCGGTGAGCTTCGAAAGCTGGCAGGCCACGATCTCATGGGCAAAGGGTTCGGTCTTGCCCCCGAAGCCGCCACCGACCGGCGTCGCGATGACGCGGATGTGCGCGGCCGGCGTGTCGAGAACCTTCGCGAGCAGCCGGTGGACGTAATGCGGCGTCTGCGTCGAGGACCAGAGCGTCAGCTTGCCGTCGGATCCCCAGTGGGCGACGGCCGCGTGCTGCTCCATCGGCAGGTGGTTGCTGCCCTCGAAGAAAAAGATGTCCTCGCGAACCAGGTCGGCGCCGGTGAGTGCCGCGTCGACGTCGCCGAACTGAAGCGCCACACTCTTGTGGACGTTGGGCCCGTCGCCGTACTCGTGGATCCGGACTTCCGGATGGGCGAGTGCGTCGAAGACGGACATGAGGGCCGGAAGCGGCTCGTAGTCGACCTCGATCAATCGGCACGCCTGCTCCGCGGTCTCTTCGTCGACGGCGGCGACCGCCGCGACCGCGTCGCCCACCATGCGCACCTTCTCGGTGCACAGCGCTTCCTCGTCTTGCGACACCGGCAGGATGCCGAACTTCACGCGCGGCAGGTCGGCGCCCGTGATCACCGCGTAGACCCCGGGCACGGCGCGGGCGCGCGCGGTGTCGATGGACCGGATGCGGGCGTGGGCGTGGGAGCTGCGGAGCAGCTTGCCGTACACCATGCGCGGCAGGAAGAGGTCGTCGGCGTACTTCGTCTCACCGACGACCTTCGCCCACGCGTCGACCTTCGGGAGCGGCTGGCCGATGACCGCGAAGTCGCTCTTGGTCATGTGCGGGCCTCCTGACGTCCCATTCGCAGGGCCGCGAGCTCGACGGCGTCGAGGATCTTCGTATACCCGGTGCAGCGGCAGAGATTTCCGGCGAGCGCGTCCTTGACCTCCTGCCGCGTCGGGCTCGGACGGTCGGCGAGAAGCGCCGTCGCCGTGAGGAGAATGCCGGGCGTACAGTACCCGCACTGGGCGGCGCCCAGCTCGGCAAAGGCTTGCTGGAGCGGGTGGAGGCGGCCGCCCTCCGCCATCCCCTCGACCGTCGTGATCCGGCATCCCTCGGTCTCGACGGGCAGGGCGAGGCACGACAGCACGGGCTCGCCGTCGAGGAGCACGGTGCAGGTGCCGCATTCGCCGAGCTCGCAGCCGTGCTTGGTCCCGGTGAGTCCGAGATCTTCCCGGAGCACCTCGAGGAGGGTCTTGTGGACCGGCACCAGCGCCTCGCGGGACTCGCCATTGACCGACAGGGCGACACGGACCTTCATCGGGGCTCCATCTGTGCACGCGATTTATCGTGAATTAATATCACTTTAAAAATACTGAATCGGGCGGCGAGCTGTCAAGCGCGAAACCTTGGGCGGAGAAACCGCAGGCGGCTAAGATACCCCCGTGCCGTTCGCGATGACCGACAGCCCAGAGGTACTCGACCACCTCGCCGTCCGGAAGGCGCACGTCGGCGGGCTCTCGTGGTGCGAGCGCCGGGGCCGCGGCTAGGCTCCGATGGACCACCCGCGGGTGCTGGTCGTCGACGACGACAAAGACGTCGGGGAGTTCCTGCGCGACGCGCTCAGCCGCTGGAACTACGACGTTTCCCTCGCCGCGCACGGCCGCGAGGCGGTCAGGCTGATCAGCCATCAGATCTTCGATGCCGCGCTCGTCGACATCTGGATGCCCGAGATGGACGGCTTGCAAGTTCTCGACGAGATCAAGCGGCACGATCCGGCGCTCGAGGTCGTCATGATGACCGGCAACCCGATGGTCGAGACCGCGGTCCAGGCGCTGAAGTCGGGGGCCTACGACTACCTCATCAAGCCGCTCAACCTGGACGAGTTGCAGCACCTCATGCAGCAGGTCCTCGAGAAGCGCTTCCTGAGCCGCGAGGTGCACTCGCTGCGGAGCCGGCTCGCCGACCACCTGGCGGTGAAGGACCTCGTGGGCGGCTCACCGGGGATGACGCGCGTGAAGGAAGTGATCGCCACGGTGGCGGACTCCGACTCACCGGTGCTGATCGAGGGCGAGAGCGGGACCGGTAAGGAACTGGTGGCCGCGGCGATTCACCGGCAGTCGGGGCGGGCCAAGGGCCCCTTCGTGCCGGTCAACTGCAGCGCGATCCCCGCCGACCTCATGGAGTCGGAGTTCTTCGGCCACGTGCGGGGAGCCTTCTCGGGCGCCGTCGCCGACAGCCTCGGGCTCTTTCGCTCCGCGCACGGCGGCACCCTCTTCCTCGACGAGGTGGCCGAGCTGTCGCCGGCGCTCCAGTCCGGCGCTGATCACGTATTTTCTCCGGAGGTTCAACGAGCGTTTCCGGCGAGATGTCAAAGGCATCTCCCCCGATGCGATCACCGCATTGACCGCGTACGACTTCCCCGGTAACGTGCGCGAGCTGGAGAATCTCCTCGAGCGGGCCTACGCTCTCGGAGCGCGTGACGAGATCGGGCGGGCGAATCTCCCGGAGCTCGCCGCGAGGTCCGACGCTCCGGTGGTGACGGTCGACGAGCCGATTCCAACGCTCGATCAAGCCGAGCGCGATCTGATCGCCCGGGCCCTCGCGCGCTTTCGGAATGACAAGGAACAGGCTGCGCGCGCGCTCGGCCTCACCGTGCGCACGCTCTACCGCCGCATCAAGAAGTTCGGCCTCATCTAGCCCATCCTGGCCACCTCGGTCCGTCAATTCTGACAACGCGCGGACGGAATGCTCGTCATTCGTCGATTGCAACTTCTCGATTTCAAAGCCGGCTCTGCCCCTGGCACTGAATCTGCTCTCTACCACCGCCGTGAGTTCGCGCGAGTCTGTCTCGGCGCGCTGGATCCTGGTCGCGGACGGGGACGAGGCCGCGGCCAATCGCGTCGCCGGCTTCCTCCTCCACGCGCGATTCAGGGCGTACCCGGCGGCGCGCGGGCTCGACGCCTTGCGGCTGGCGCGGCGACATCGCCTCGGCCTTGCGGTCGTCGATGTGGATCTGCTCGACATGACGGGTTGTGACCTGGTCAGACAGCTCAGGGCGATCGAGCCCGCGCTGCCCGTCGCCATGACCACCGGGGACTATCGCCCGACGACAGAGGTCGAAGCGCGTCAGCTCGGGATCGTCCAGTACATCCACAAGCCGGTCGACCTGCGGCGGCTCGGTCTGGTCATCGCAAGGATCTTCGCCGCGGACGCCGAGCTGCGGCTCGCCCTGGACGCGCCCGGCCCCGGCGGTTAGCTCACCGGACCCTGCGCGTCCCGATTCATGAGCGCGGCTTCCTCGTACGCGCGTGGCTCGACAGCCCGCGCTCCCAGAGGTACTCCTGCTCGCCCAGGTGCTTGCCGACCCAGCGGCCGAGCACGAAGAACACGTCGCTCAAGCGGTTCAGATAGCGAAGCGGCCACTCGCCGATCGGCTCGACGCGCGACAGCGCGAGCAGCTCGCGCTCGGCGCGGCGGCACACGGTGCGCGCCTGGTGGAGGAACCCGTGGATCCGCCCGCCACCCGGCAGGATAAACGACTTGAGCGGCGCCAGATCTTTCTGACACCGATCCATGAGGGCCTCGAGCTCCTTCACCTCGCCTTCGCCGACGTGGAACATGCCCTCGTAGACGGCGTCGGGCGGCGTCGCCAGCTCGCTGCCGAGGTCGAAGAGCTGGTTCTGGATCCTTCGCAAGACTTCGTCGAGCCAGCGGTGCCGTTCGCCCTCGGCGAGCCGCTCGGCGTTGAAGACCCGCACGAGCCCGACGACCGCGTTCAGCTCGTCGATCGTGCCGTAGGCGACGATGCGCGGCGAGTCCTTCGGGACGCGCTTGCCTCCGACCAGGGCGGTCTCGCCCCGGTCGCCGGTGCGCGTGTAGACGCGCGTGATGCTGATCGTCATGGACGCCTCCCGAGCGCTTGAAGTACGCCGGTATTCTACTTGAACCGGGGCGGCGGCTCGGGGATGATCGGGGCGTGAGGTCCCGTGCGCGCGCGGTGCTGGCCACCGCCTGCAGCATCCACTTCGTCCATGACGGGTTCTCCGACATCCTCTACGTGCTGCTGCCGCTCTGGGCGGTCGAGTTCCGGCTGACGTTCGCCCAAGTGGGCTTGATCCGCACCGCCTACAGCGGCGGGATGGCGCTGTTCCAGATTCCGGCGGGACTGCTCGCCGAGCGCTGGGGCGAGCGGCGGCTGCTCGCGGCGGGCACCGCGGTGACCGCGTGCGGGTTCATCGTAGCGGGCACGGTGGGCGGATTCCTGTCGCTGCTGACCGTGCTCCTGATCGCCGGGCTCGGCTCGGGGGTGCAGCATCCCCTCTCCTCGTCGCTCGTCTCCAAGGCGTACGAGACGGGCCCGCGGCGCGCCGCCCTCGGGACCTACAACTTTTCCGGCGATCTCGGCAAGGTCGCGGTCCCGGCCGCCGTCGCCGTCGCGGCGACCGTCGTCGGCTGGCGGTATGCCTCGGCGGCGTATGGCCTGTTCGGCGTGCTGGCGGCGGCCGCCATTCTGGGCGTGCTGGCGCGCCTCACCCCGGAGATGTCGGAGGCGGACCGGCCGGTGGAGCCCCATGCGGCGAGCTCTGGCTGGGGCATTCGGGACGCGCGCGGCTTCCGGGCGTTGACCGCAATCGGGATGATCGACAACGCGACGCGGACCGCATTCCTCACCTTCCTGCCGTTCGCCCTGATCGCGAAGGGTTCCTCGGTGGCGGGCGTCGGGACCGCGCTGGCGCTGCTCTTCGCGGGCGGCGCCGTCGGCAAGTTCGTCTGCGGCCTCGTGGCCGAGCGGCTCGGCGTGGTCAGAACCGTCGTGCTCACCGAAGCCGCGACCACGCTCTGCATTCTGGCCATCATCGCGGCGCCGCTGCCGGTCGCGCTCGCGATCCTACCGCTCATGGGCGTGGCGTTGAACGGGACCTCTTCGGTGCTGTACGGCACGGTCGCCGACCTCGTCACCGCCGATCGCCGCTCCCGGGCCTATGCGCTCTACTACAGCGTGACGATCGCGACCTCGGCGCTCGCGCCGTCGCTGTACGGGATCGTCGGAGACGTCGCGGGCGTCACCGCGACGCTCGTGATCGTCGCGCTGGTCGTGCTGGTGACGATTCCGCTCTGCCTGGCGCTGCGCGCGTCGGTCGCGGAGCCGGCGCGCGTCTAGGAGCCACCCGCCAGGAACATCAACGTCCGAGCGCCGGCTTTGCCGGCGCCACGATCTGGACACCGCACGGCTAGTGAATTCGGTGGGGGGATTCGGGGGGAGCGGCGCCGCTCCCCCCGAGGTTCAATGGACCAGGCCGAGCTCCATGAAGAGCGCCCCGGCGACCGGATTCTCGCAGTAGGGTACGATCTCGACGAACCCGAGCGCCCGATAGAGCGCGATCGCCTCCTTCATCGACGGCAGCGTGTCGAGCCGCAGACGGGCATAGCCGATCGCGCGCGCCTCACCGATCACGGTCCCGGCCAGGCGCCGCCCGAGGCCCGTGCCCCGCGCCGCCGGACGAACGTACAGCCGCTTCATCTCGCAGGCGCCGTCGCCGATCGGCCGCAGCGCGACGCAGCCCGCGAGCTCGGGGCCGGCGGCGGCGAGAAGGAGCCGTCCGGCGGGCGGCGCGTACGCCCCGGGCAGTCCGGCCAGCTCCTGCTCGAAACCTTGGAAACAGAGATCGACGCTCAGCGAGGCCTCGTATTCGCGGAAGAGCCCGCGCGCGAGCTCGACGGCCCGAGGGGTCAGCGCCTGGACGATGGTCATCGCCTCAGAGATCCCCGAGCCCCAGCTCTTCCCAGCGGTCGCGCACGCGCGCCTCGTCCTCCGGCGCGGGACGCACCGTCGGGGGAAACCGCTCGCCCCCCCACTCGGCGCGTCGCCCGAACTTCCACGAGCGCGTCGCGTCGATCAGGACCCGGTTCCAGAGGCCGGTGCCGAGCTGCGCGACGTCGCGCTCCTCGAGCGGCGTGCTCGGGTCGATGGGCGAGCCGAAGATTCCGGGGAAGATCACGATGCCCTCGTGCCCGGCGTTCACCCGGTGCGCGAACGCCCAGTCCACTTGCTCGTACGAGGACGGATCGATGTCCTCCTCGACGACGGTGACGTGCTTGTAGCGGAACTGGGCGGCGCTCGCGCCCCAGAGCGCGGCGGCGATCTGCTTGGGCTGGCCCTGGTAGGCCTTCTTGATCTGGACGACGATGTTCACGCCGTTCGTGATCGGCGGGACGAAGACGTCGCGAACCCCGGGAATGCCGGCCACCGTGAGGATATTCCACGCGATCGCGGCGCGCTGGACCGACGACATCACGCTGTTCTCGCTGTACGAGCCGGGCAGCGTGCCCTCGAGGCAGCCGCGAAAGATCGGGTCGCGGCGGTGCGTGATGCACGTCACCTGCATCGTCGGGCGCGGCGTCGGAATGTCGGAGACGTACCCCGTGAACTCCCCGAACGGCCCCTCGGTCTCGTACGTCTTCGGGTCATCGCTGATGAAGCCTTCGATCACGACCTCGGCGCTCGCCGGCACTTCGAGGTCGACCGTCTCGCAGCGCACCAGCTCGGCGGGCTCCCCACGGTAGGCGCCCATCACATCCCACTCACAGACGCCCGTCGGGATCGGCGAGCCCGCCAGGAACGGCATGATCGGGTCCCAGCCGATCACGCACGCGACCGGCATCGACTCGCCGCGCGCGGCGTACTTCAGGAAGTGCTGGCCCCAGTGCTGGCCGCCCTTGATGAGCAGGAACGGCGCGGTGTTCTTCTTGCCGATCATGCCGCGGTAGATGCCGACGTTCATCACGCGCGTCTCCGGGTCGCGCGTGACGATGCCCGAAAACGTGTGGATGTACCGCCCGCCCTCGAGATAGTGCCACTTCGGGACCGGAAACTCCGTCTGGTCGACGGCCTGGCCGGGGATGACCACGTCCTTGACCGGCCCGGTCGCGACGACCCGCGGGGCGATCGTCTGGCGGTTCGTCTTCATGACGTGCTGGACCATCTCGCGGTTGGATGTGTCCTTGGGGAACCCGAGGGCCAGCGACAAGCGGCCGACACTGCCGAGACCGCTCACGAGAAGCTTGGTGCAGCGTCCGGTCTTGTAGCCCTTGATGT
>QHSV01000544.1 GCA_003221655.1 Candidatus Rokuibacteriota bacterium | reverse complement strand
GACGATCTCGAGGCACGGGCGGCCGATTGCGGTCTGCGAACCAGCCCGTCTCACCGCCTCGACCAGCTGCGGAAACGGACAGGCGCGGGTGAACTCCTCCAGGGTCATCCACGAGAAGCGGTCGTGCTCCGGGGACAGGACGACGTCCCCGGTCTCCGAGGCGGCCCGGTAGACCACGACGATCATGTCGTCCGTGTTGCGCTTCGCCTGGTACGACGCGATCGGCCGCGGATCGATCGCCGGCTCGAGGGAGCACTCTTCGCGGGTCTCCCGCTGCGCGGCCTGCAGCGGGTCCTCGCCCGGCTCGACGCGGCCGGAGATCGCCTCCCACGCCCCCGCCCCGGCGTCCTTGTCCGGGGCGCGCCGCATGGCGAGCACGCGGCCGCCGCGGAACAGCGCGACCACGACCGCCGCGATGAACCGGGCCGGATCGCTCACGAAGCGGCACGGCTCGCGCGCGCCCTCGCGGTCGCCGGGCGGCGCAGACGTCCGGGATCGAGCCAGCCGAGAATCGGTGTCGTCATGAACGTGGTGACCAGGGCCATGATGACCATCATCGAGAACAGTGTCGGCGAAATCACCTGCCCCCGGCGGCCATCTCCCCGACGACCCTCGGCTGCCTCATCCGCGCGAACAGGAACCCGACGACGCTCGTAACGGCGCGTCAGCCCCTCCTCAGGGGATCTCGATCGTCCCTTCGCTCACGAGCACGGAGGAGCCGCCGACCCGGATCTCCGCGATCGCCCCCGCGTTCTTGTCGACCTCGATCTCGAGCAGGCTCGGCCGCCCCATTTCGAACCCCTGCTCGACCACGTAACGCCGGGTGCCGCCGGCGCGCGGGTCGCGGACTCCGAGGTAGCCGCCCAGGGCCGTCGCGGCGCTGCCCGTGGCGGGGTCCTCGGCGACTCCGACCGCGGGGCCGAACATTCGGGCGCGCAGGTCGTGCCCCGGGATCTCGGGATCGAACGCAAAGATGTAGGGATGCGGGGACCAGTATCGCGCCACCACCTTGTCCCAGACGTCAAGCCTCAGGCGCGCCCGACGCACGGCGTCGCGGCTCTTGAGCGGGATGAACAGGTACGGCAGACCGCACGAAACGCCCTGCGGGCCGTTCGGATCGTCCAACAGGTCGGCGAGCTCGAGGGAGAGCATCGCGGCCAGCTCGGAGCGCGCCGGCGCCGGAGGGCCGAACTCGGGAGGGTGCGGCGCCGTCAGCTGCGCGAACACCGCGGCAGCTCGGTCCCGGGAGTGAAGATGCGCAGTCGCTTCGCGTGCGCCGGAGACTGCGGCGGCAGGACGAACACGGTCTCGGAGAAGTTGAACTCGTGCGCCGTGCTCTGCATCTGCGTGGTCGTCAGCCCCCTGCCGTCCGGGAAGACGGCGAGCTGGTTCCCCCCGAAGATGCGATCGGTGAAGACGTCGGCGGTCAGGAAGCGATGGCGCATGGTGTCCCGGGGCGTGGAGATTAGCCCCCCGCCGCCGGGGCCGTCAAGGTCGCGTATCGCGCCATCCAAGATGTAACTCTGGAGGACATCATCGCGCCATTTAGGATGTAACCCTCCACGGGAGGGTCGATGGTGAGCCGTACGAGCCGGTTGGAGTACTTGCAGACGATCCAGGAGCGTTATCAGCGGGCGAGCAAGGGAGAGAAGCACCGGATGCTGAATGAGTTTTGCAAAGTCACCCGCTATCACCGCAAGTACGCTCTGCGGCTGTTGAACGGGCCACGTCTGGCGGCCCGGCCCCGGACACGGCGCCGGCGGCCGACCTATCCGGAAGCGGTGACCCGGGCCTTGGCGTTCATCTGGAAGGCTGCCGGGTACCCTTGGTCGGTGCGCCTGAAGGCGTTGTTGCCCCTGTGGCTGCGCAGAGCGCAGGAGCATTTGCGGCTGCCGCCCGAGGTGATCCGGCAGGTGTCGCGCATCAGTCCGCGGCAGATGGACCGGCGGTTGAAGGAGCACAAGCGCCAGATGAAGAAGCGTCTGTACGGGCGGACCAAACCGGGGACGTTGTTGAAGCACCACATCCCGTTGCGGACCGACCGCTGGGAGGTGACCGCGCCCGGGTGGGCGGAGGTTGACCTGGTGGCGCACTCCGGCGACTGTGCCGCGGGCGAGTTCGTGCATTCGCTGAACCTGACGGACATCGACACGACGTGGGTGGAGAGCCGGGCGGTGATGGGCAAGGCTCAGGTGCGGGTGCGGCGGGCCGTGGAGGACATCCGACAGAGCCTGCCCTTCGACCTGAAGGGGATCGACTCGGACAACGGCTCGGAGTTCATCAACAAGGACCTGTACGAGTACTGCCAGGAGCGGCGCATCCAGTTTACGCGCGGGCGGGCGTACAAGAAGGACGACAACGCCCACGTGGAGCAGAAGAACTGGACGCACGTGCGGAAGCTCCTGGGGTACGTGCGCTACGACACGCCGCAGGCTCTGGAGGCGATCAATGCTCTGTACCAGAATGAGCTGCGGCTGTTCCAGAACCTGTTCCTGCCGTCGGTGAAGCTGCTGCGCAAGGAGCGGGTCGGCTCGCGAACCCGCCGGCACTACGGCCGGCCGCAGACGCCGTTGGATCGGCTGCTGGCCCGCGGTCTGGGCAACCCGGTGAAGGTCGCCGAGCTGAAGCAGCTGCGAGACCGGCTTGACCCGTTCGCATGGTCGCAGGCCATCGACCGGAAGCTGGAGACGATCCACCAACTGGCGACGGACCGCCGCAGCGCCAAGCCCGCCAGGCGCCCGTCGGCTGGCCCCGACCATCCGTGGCGCTGGAGCTACAAGCGGCGACCAGGGATCTCGGCGGTGCCGGTGTACTGCCCATGAGCGGAGGTCCTACGGGTCGAGTCCTCTCGAGATCGCGGCTCCCGGGGCATCCTGCGCGGTCGTTTTGCGAGAGCACCGCCTATGGATCCTGCCGGACCCGTGGACGACGCCAAGAACGCGTCGCCCACCGGTCCTTGGACGGCGCACAGAGCGCGCCGACCACAGGCTCCACAGGCGCTACTGCCACGTTCCCGCTTCACTGAAAAAACAGTAACCCCAGAGTTACTTTCTAAATGGCGCGATGAAGGGACCCAAAGTTACTTTCTTAAATGGCTTGACAGGGTTTTCACCGGAGGGGGGTCAGGTGGACGCGGGAGTCGAACCGGAGCCTTCGATCCAGGCGGCGCCGTCGGCGTAGTGTTCCTTTTTCCAGATCGGCACGATCTCCTTGAGGCGCTCAATGACGTGCGCGCAGGCGGCGAGCGCCTCGCGCCGGT
>QHSV01000266.1 GCA_003221655.1 Candidatus Rokuibacteriota bacterium | reverse complement strand
CGGTATCAGCGCCCCAGTAACTCGTTCCACGTCCGCCTCGTCCAGGGTCGGCATCGACACGACTTGCGGCTCCAGATGCTCCGCCCAGGGGCGCCAGATGATCCGTTCGGCGGAGAACAGCACGACCGACGGTATGCCCAGCGCTGCGGCGAGGTGGCTGATTCCCGAGTCGTTGCCGAGATACGCGATCGCCCGGCTCAGCGCACCCGCGAGGACTGGGAGCTGCGGGTCTTCGAGCAGCATCACCCGACGGATCAACTGCGAGGACAGCGCCGCAACCGCCTCGGAATCGGCCGGGCCCCGATGAACCACGATGGCGAGACGCGGCAACGCCGCCGCGAGTCGCTCGAGAACGGCGGCGAATCCCGCCGTCGACCAGCGCTTCCCACGCCCACCGGCACCGGGATGGACGAAGAGGAGTCCCGTCTCGTCGTCCCAGCCTCCTCGTCGAAGTGTGAGGCGCGCTTCGTCGACGATGCGCGCCGGGACAACGACCGGCACGCGCAGCGTCCGGTCCTCAGCCGTTGCGCCGACCGTATGCAGCAGGTGCTCCCACACGAGCCCTCGGTCGGTACCAACCGACGGAGCGACGACGGTATCGGGCGCGAGCGCCCTGAGCCGCCGGACGAAAGTCGGCTCGCGCGAGCCGATCCAGGCGACCACGCGACGGGCG
The DNA here is from genome assembly GCA_003221655.1 of Candidatus Rokuibacteriota bacterium. Classification (GTDB taxonomy): domain Bacteria; phylum Methylomirabilota; class Methylomirabilia; order Rokubacteriales; family CSP1-6; genus AR31. The sequence continues at coordinate 15,370 of QHSV01000266.1, read as the reverse complement.
CAGCGTAGGTCCGCCGAACACCGCGCAGGCCACCCTCGCTCGGAGTCGATGCCGGCGGATTCGACCTCGAAGAGCGCCGCGAGCCCGAGCGCCTCGAAGTCGCAGGATCGATCCACGACACCGAGCGCGCTCAGGAGCTCGCCGATCCTCGGCTGCGTCGCGAGAATGAGCGCGTCGTCCGGCCAGCGCTGCTGCAGGGCGCGGAGCGCTGGGATCGTCAGGAGGACGTCGCCCAGCGCGCCGGGATGGACGACGAGTGTCAGGGGCGGAGGAGGGCGAGCGCGGCATCGTGGAGACGGCCGTTCGTCGCCAGCGCCGTGCCGGTGTAGATCGTCGGCGTTCCGTCCCAGTCTGTGAAGCGGCCGCCCGCCTCTTCGACGAGGAGCTTGCAAGGCGCCAGGTCCCAGGGCTTCAGATCCAGCTCGGCGTAGACCTCGGCCTTACCCTCGGCGACCAGGCCGTAGCCCACGTAGTCGCCGAAGCCGCGCTGCCGGTCTGTCACGTCGACGAGCCGCATGAACTCCTTCCACCGCCCCGCCCGACGGACGGTGCGCAGGCCCGCGTGCACGAGAAAGGCGCGGGCGAGATCGACCTCGGCGGAGACCGTGATGCGCTCGCCGTTGAGGAAAGCGCCGGCGCCCCGACGGGCCGTGTAGAGATCACCGGTGACGGGATTGTGGACGACCCCGACCGTAATCTCCCCGCGCTCCTCGAGGGCGATCAACGTCGCCCAGAGCGGGATGTGGCGGACAAAGTTCTTCGTGCCGTCGATGGGATCGATGATCCAGCGCGTGTCCGTCGTGCCCGCGCCGCCGAACTCCTCGCCGAGCACGCCGTGCTCCGGGAACGCGCGGCCCAGGATCTCGATGATCACCCGCTCGGCCTCGCGGTCGGCCTGGGTCACCGGCGTGTCGTCGGGCTTGAGCATGACCTCGAATCCGCCGCGGTAGTACTTCAGCGCGACGCGCGCGGCCGCCCGGGCCGCGTCAACGGCGGCGGCCAGCGCGGCCTCACTCACCGCGACCGCTCTTCCGCCGGGAACGGCTCGCCGCGCTCGGCGAGCACCTGCCCGTAAACCTCCAGCGCGTCGACGACGACGGGCATGTAGATGACCTCCGCCACTTCCTGCCGGGTGGCACCGACGTTGAGCGCCGCGTGGATGTGCGCGCGTATTTCGTTCGGCCGGTGGAGCGCCATGCGTGTCTCCTTATGGTAACCTCCGACTTCGGCGGCGCATCGCGACGTCACAATATCGTAGCCGAGAGGACCGCACAATGTTGAACCCGCACGTGTTCCGCGCCTACGACGTGCGCGGGCTCGTCGGCCCGGACATCAACCCCGACGTCTTCCGTCAGGTCGGGCGCGCCTACGCGACCATGGTCCGTCGTCGCGGCGGCCGTCGGATCGCCGTCGGCCAGGACAACCGTCTCTCGTCGAACGGGCTCAAGGCCGGGTTCGTCGACGGCGTGCGGGCGGCCGGCGTCGGCGTGGTCGACATCGGCCTCGTGACCACGCCCATCCTCTACTTCGCGACCGCCCACTGGAAGCTGGACGGAGGCGCCAACATCACGGGGAGCCATAACCCGATCGAGTACAACGGCGTGAAGATGGTCCACCCGGGCGCGATGCCGCTCTCCGAGGAGGAGATCCAGGCGCTGCGCACCATGGCGGAGCGCGGCGACTACGAGAGTGGCGCGGGCGAGCTCACGCAGCGAAGCCCTCGGGACGACTACGTCGAGACCATCGCGGCGATGGTCCGGCCCGCCCGCCGCCTCCGAGTCGTCGTCGACGCCGGGAACGGAGTGGCGGGGCTCTACGGGCCCGCGCTCCTGCGCCGCATCGGCTGTGACGTCGTGGAGTTGTACTGCGAGTCCGACGGAAGCTTCCCGAATCACCTGCCCGACCCCGAGGACGAGCACAACGTGGAAGACCTCAAAGCGAAGGTGGTCGAGGTCGGCGCCGAGCTCGGCGTCGCATACGACGGCGACGCGGACCGGGTCGGGGTCATCGACGAGCGCGGCCACCGCCACGAGGCCGATCTGATCCTGATCCTGCTCGCGCGCGATCTCCTCTCCCGCCATCCCGGCGCCAAGATCGTCTTCGACGTCAAGTCCTCGCAGGCCCTCGTCGACGACATCCGGAAGCACGGCGGCGTACCGGTCATGTGGAAGACCGGCCACTCGCACCTCAAGCGCAAGATGCGCGAGGACGACATCCTGCTCGGCGGCGAGGTGAGCGGTCACATGTTCTTCGCCGAGAACTACTACGGCGTCGACGACGGCATCCTGGCGTCGTGCAAGATCATCGAGCTGGCGGCGGGCTCCGGGGGCCCGATCTCGCGCCTTTTCGCCACCGTCCCCCACCTGCGCGCGACGCCCGAGCTCAAGGCGCCCTGTCCCGACGGCGAGAAGTTCCGGGTCGTCGCGGAGGCGACGCGAGAGCTGAAGCGACGCTACGAGACGATCGACATCGACGGCGCCCGCGTCATCTTTCCCGGCCGTGGCTGGGGGCTCGTCCGCGCCTCGAACACGAACCCGTACCTGACGCTGCGATTCGAGGCGCGGACGGACACGGCGATCGAGGAGATGAAGCGCGAGATCTACGACGTGCTGCGCCGGTATCCCTTCGTGACGCTCCCGGATTAGCGAGAGGACCAGGGCTTGGCCTGCGACCCTCTGAGGGGTGAAAAATACACTCACGGACACGCCCCCGCGACCGTACGCCAACACGCTCGGCGGACGGCAGAGGAGGCCGCGGCGTTTCTCCTGCCCGAGCTAGGGCCCGGGATGCGGCTTCTCGACGTCGGCTGTGGGCCCGGGAGCATCACCCGCGGTCTGGCCGAGCGGCTCGCTCCCGGGCTCGTAGTCGGCGTCGACCTCTCTCGAGAGACCCTGGCCGCGGCCCGGAAAGACGCGTCGGCCAGAGGCCTCACGAACCTCCAGTACGAAGAGGGAAGCGTGTACCAGCTCCCGTTTCGGGATGCCTCGTTCGACGTCGCGTACGCCCACCAGGTGTTCCAGCACCTTCGCGAGCCCGGGGCGGCGCTGCGCGAGATGCTCCGCGTTGTGCGGTCTGGGGGCCTCGTCGCCGCGCGCGACGTCGATTGGGGCACGGCGACGTACTGGCCACTCGACCCCTGGATCGATCGCTTCGTGGAGGTCCATCTGAAGACCTGGTATCGGAACGGCGGTGAGCCTCGGATGGGGCGACGGCTGCGCGCGCTCTTCAACGCCGCCGGTGTCGCGGGCCTCCAGGTCACGGCCACCGTATGGTGTTACACGACGCTCAGCGAGACCGTCGAGTGGGGCGAGGCCTACGCCGAGCGCCTGCTGACCTCGCCCATGGGCGAGCGCGCCGTCGAGTACGGGTACGCGTCGCGTGCGGATCTCGAGGCAATGGCCGCCGCCTTCCGGGCCTGGGCCGTCCATCCCGATGCGCTGTGGTCCTTCATCCACGTCCAGGCGCTGGCCCGAAAGCCCGGGTGATCGCCGATCCCGCGAGGAGTACGCATCAGCGCCATCCGAGCACCAGGCGAACAGCGCCCATGAGGTCGGGCGCCGTGGGGCAGTCGCGGGTGCCCCAGTGGCCGCCGGGATCGAGCAGGACGGCGCGCATCCCCGCGGCCCGGGCGCCCCGCACGTCGATCGAGTAGAGATCTCCGATGTAGGCTGCCTCCGCGGGAGCCACGCGCGCCTCGGCCAGGGCGAGCTCGAAGATCTTTGGATCGGGTTTTTCGACGCCGACCTCGGCCGAATCGAGAACGAACTCGAGGTCGGTCGTCAGCTCGAGCGCATTCAAGATGGACCGGACCGAGCCGTTGGAGTTCGAGATGACGGCAGCCCGGAGCCCCGCCTGCCGCACGAGCGCCAGCGCGTCCGACGCCTGGGGATCGGCCGTGTTCCAGACGCCGACCGGCCGATTGAACGTGCGCCGCCATTCCGCGACCTTGTCGATCGTCGCCGCGTCCGCGACGCCGAGCTTCTCCAGCACATAGCGCAGGTAGCGGTCGGCAGCCGCGCGGCTTTCGGTGGAGGCGCCCGGCGGGAAACGCGCCAGGACCTGATCGTCCAGCTGGACGCGCGCCCGCCACTCGGCACGCTGCACCTCCTCCGGCGTGACGCGAACTCCGTGGCCCAGCAGCTCCGCGGCGATCACGGCGTAGTTCATCCGGAGCAACGTGTTCCCGGCGTCGAAGAAGACGGCGCGGATGGGGCGCTCAGTGGGCGGCATGCTCAACGATCGACCGTCACGACCAGTATAGCCGGGCGGCTCGCCGCCGATTCCGCATCCGGTACACTAGCCGGGTGTACGCGCTCGGACTCATCGCCCGCTGGGTTCATCTCACCAGCTCGCTCTTCCTCGTCGGCGCCTCGGCCATGATCGTGATCGCGGGCCCCTCCGACCGCTCGACGGCCCGGCGCTGGGAGCATCGCATCCTGTCCTCGGCGCGTGGGCTGGCCGTCGTCGCGTTCGCCTCGGGGCTGGTCGTGCTCGGCGTCCAGACCGCGCTCTTCGAGGGGCGCGCCGCGGCGGCCCTCGAGGTCGGCGCGATCGGGCGCGTGCTCGTCGAAACTCAGACCGGTCGAGTGTGGCTCGTTCGCTTCGCCTTTCTCGTGATGCTCGCGGCCTTCCTGTTGCTGCGCCTGTCGGTCGAGCGCCGCGCGGACTGGCGCGCAGCGCGTGGCGAAGTAGCGCTGCTTGGGGCTGCCGCGCTGGTCCCGATCGCCGCCGCCGGCCATGCCGCCGCCGTCGACCCGGACACCGCACGCGCGATCGCGTTCGACGGCCTGCACGTGGTCGTGGCCGGCGTGTGGGTCGGCGGACTCCTGCCGCTGGCGCTTTTACTGAGGACGGCGGCGACGAGCGAGGGCGCCGACGCGCGTCCGTACGCGGTGCTGGCTGCGCGACGCTTCTCGCGCCTGGCGCTCGGTGCGATGGTCATGCTCGCCGTCACCGGAGCCTTGCTCGCGACCATTCACGTCGGGAGCGTGGCGGGGTTCGTGGGGACGAGCTACGGCCGGCTCCTGCTCGCCAAGCTCGTGCTCCTAGGAATCGCCCTGCTGCTGGCCGCGGTGAACCGCACGGTGCTGCTCGCCCGGCTCGCCGGCGACGGCCCGACCGTCGGCCGCCCCGCGATGCGACGTCTCTCCGGATTCGTCGTCGCCGAGGGGCTCCTGGCGCTGGCGATCCTGGCAGTCGTTGCCGCGCTCAGCGTCACCCCGCCGGCGCGCCACGAGGCGCCCGTGTGGCCGTTCGGGATCCGCTTGTCGGTCGCGGCGCTGGAGGGAGCGACGGCCGAGGCGACCCGGACGCTTATCGGCAGTCAGATCGCCGTGCTCGGCCTGGTCGCCATGATCGCAGGCGTGATACTCCGTACGTGGCGACTGCCGCTCGTCGCGCTGGCGCTCGTCGCGCTCGGGGCGGGAGCGGGCCTGGCGCTTCCACCCCTCGCCATCGACGCGTACCCGACCACCTACCTGCGTCCGTCCGTCCCCTACCAGGCCGCCTCGATCGCGTCGGGCGCAGCGCTCTACCGTGAGAGCTGCGCGGCATGTCACGGCTCGGAAGGCGCCGGCGACGGGCTCGCCGGCCTCGCGCTCCCTCGACCACCCGCCGACCTGCGCGCGCCTCACACCGCGCAGCACACCGCGGGGGACCTCTTCTGGTGGCTGACCAACGGTATCCCGGCGGCCGGGATGCCGGGGTTCGGCGCACGATTCACCGAGGAGCAGCGCTGGGATCTGATCAACTTCCTGCGGGCGCTGTCGGCCGGGTACGCCGCGCGCGGCATGGAGCCTAGCGTCGAGCTCGGCCGCCGCTGGCTCGTCGCGCCAGATTTCACGTTCGCGGTGGGCCCGACACCACCGCGCGCCCTCAAGGAGTATCGCGGGCGTGTCGTGCTGCTCGTGCTCTATCACCTGCCCGGCGCGCGTCCGCGCATGAGCCAGCTCGCCGGGCGCGAGGGCACTCTCGCCGCCCTCGGCGCCGAGGTGATCGCGGTTCCGACCGACGCGGCTCCCGACGCGATCCGCCGTCTCGGCGCCGAGCCGCGCGTGCTTTTTCCTATCGTGACGCAGGGCGCCACCGCCATCGTCACCGCGTACGGGCTGTTCGCCGGCTCGCCCCACGCGGAGTTCCTCATTGACCGTCAGGGCTACATCCGCGCCATCGCGCAGAGCCGCGGCGAAGCGGCGGAGCTCGAGACGCTCCTCGCCCAGATCCAGGAGCTTAACCAGGAGAAAACGCCCGCCGAAGCGCCGCCCGAGGAGCACGTGCACTGATGCGGGCGTGGAAGGCGGTGGTGCTGATCAACCTGGCCCTGATTGTCGGTGGCGGATGGGGATATGCGGTGTGGGGCCTGCGGACGGCTCGGCTCGAGCGCGAGCTGGCCGTGGCGCGCGCTGCGGCGCTGGCGGGTGTGGAGCGCGAGTGGATCGTCGAGGGTGTGGTTCGGGCGATCTTTCCAGAGCTCAACGTGCTCGTCATTACCCATGGCGACATCCGAGACTACATGCCCGCGATGACCATGGGCTTTCGCGTGACCTCCCCGAAGATTCAGGAGGCGGTTTCCGTGGGAGACGCGGTACGATTTACGTTACGAGGAGTACCGCCAAACGTCGCGGTGACCGCGATTCAGAAGATTATCACGCGATGAACGCGAGGGCAGCCGTGCCGAGACCTGTCGTATTTCTGCTCCTGACCGCAATCCTGAGCGGCGCCGGGCCCGCAGCCGGCGCGACGCTTTTCGTCACCAACACCAAGTCCGATTCGGCCTCGATCATCGACACCGACACCCTCGAGTCCGTGGGCACGATTCCCCTCGGCCAGGGCAAGCCCAACCGGATCGTTTTCCACCCCGACGGCCGCACCGCGTGGGTCGTGTACGACAAGAGCCACGATCTGGGGGTGATCGACGCCGAGGCCCGAAAGCTCATCAAGCGCGTGCGGATCGGGGGCAATCCCTACAACCTCGCCTTCACGCCGGACGGCAGCCATCTGCTCGTTCTCGACTGGTCGAGCGACACGAGCAGCGACGAGGTCATCTTTTACGACCTCAAGGCTGAGAAGATCGACGGGCGGGTGGACGTCTCGACCTGGCCCGCCCACGCGATCTTCTCCCGCGACGGCAAGCTGCTCTACGTCTCGGGTGAAACGGCGGGAGACGTCACCGTGATCGACGTCGCCCAGCGGACGGTCGTGGGGCGGATCGTCCACGGTGGGGGCGACGCGATGGGTCTCGCCCTCACGACCGACGGCAAGACGCTCTACGCCGCTGCCGGCGAGAACAAGGCGATTCTCAAGATCGATACCGGTACCAACAAAGCCGCAGGCGAGATCCCGCTGCCGGGAATCGTCCACGAGGCGACCCTGACCCTCGATGGCAAGTACCTCTACACAACTCTCCGGAAGAGCAACAAAATCGTCGTGGTCAGGACCTCCGACGACAAGATCGTCGCGACCATCCCGCAAAAGGGGTATCCCGACCTGGTGACCATGGAGCCGACGGGTCGTCGGGCGCTCGTCACCAACCGCTGGGCCGACCTCGTCAGCGTGATCGACCTCGCTTCTCATAACCAGGTGCGGACGATCCCGGTCGGCAAGGCGCCGCACGGCATGGCCCTCCGCCCGCGCTAGGGTCGGCGATGAGGCGATTCCTTCCGGCGTGGGCGCTCGCTCTCACGCTCTTGCCGACGAGCGCCCTGGCCCACGCCGTCCTGGTCAAGGCGGTTCCGACTCAGCGAGCGACCCTGGCAGAGTCTCCTCCGCGGGTCGAGCTCTGGTTCAACGAGCGGCTCGAGCCCGCGTACTCACGCGCGTCGGTGACCGACGAGGCAGGCGCCCAGGTCGATCTCCGCGATGTCGTCGTGTCCCCGGAGGATGCAAAACGACTCTCGGTCTCGATGCCCCCCCTCGGACCCGGCCGCTACACGGTGAGATTCCGCGTCCTGTCGGTGGATGGCCACGTCGTCGAGTCGAGCCTGACGTTCACCATCCGGAGCCAGCGGTGACGCTTGCAATCGATCATCGATCATGGTTGTGTAGGGCGCCATGAGGAAACGTCATGTCCTCCCGCTCCTGCTGGGACTCGCGGCGTTCCTGCTCGCGTGTGCGAGCCTGCCTCACCTGCACGCCGGCCCGGATTCGGGGTTCTGGAACGCCGACCACGACCTCACGCTCATGGCGACGTTCGGGATTCATGCGTGTCAGCTCGACGCCATGCCGGTCCTGGCGCTGGCGCTCGCGCTCGCGGCTGCGATCGCGCTCGCTTGCGCCCGCCCCGCCAGTGCCCCGCTCCGCTGCTTCGCTCCTCGGGGACCGCCTCTCCGCTAGCGCTCCTCCGCCCGTCTCTCTAGCTCTCGGCTAGAGCTCGAGCCGTTCCGAATCCGACGTCGCGGGACGGCCGACAAACCCGCTGCACATTGGAGGATCGCGATGCGTGTACTGGTCCTTGTCTTCGTCGTGCTGTGCGCCGTCCTCGCGCCCGCGGCGGCGACCGCACAGGACGCGGCGGCGCTCCGGAGGGAAATCGAGCAGCTGCAAAAGCAGCTGCAGTCCGTGACGGAGCGGTTGCAACGCCTCGAGGCCCAGCCACCGGCGCCCGCGCCGGTTGGCCCGGGCGCTGCAGCGCCCCCGGCGGCGCCGGCGCCGTCGGCGATCGACCTCGCTCGGCCTCGCCCGCCCTACTCTCTCTATCAGCAGCGGGGCGCCGGCCAGCTCCTGTTTGACATGGGCATCGCCGGCGACTTCGTGGGCAACATCACCCAGCACAACGTCGAGAAGGCCCAGGGCGGGACCTTCGCGGGGCAAGAGAACCGATTCTTCCCGCGTGAGGTCGAGCTGAGCCTCTTCGGTCAGATAGATCCGTACGCCTCGGCGGTCGTGCGGATCGAAGCCGGAGAGGAAGAGCGCGGCGGCGACATCGCCGTCCATCTGGCCGAGGCATACGTCACATTGCTCACGCTCCCGTTCGGCACCCAGGCGAGGTTCGGCCTGGTTCGTAACCGCTACGGCTATTCGAACGAGATTCACGAGCACGATTTGCCCTGGATCGACCGTCCCAACGTCATGCGTAACTTCCTGGGCGGCGAGGGGCTCAATGAAAAGGGCGTCGAAGCGACGTTCGTCCCGGACCTACCCTTCTACATCGAGGCGCTCGCCGGTGTGTTCAATGGCGACAACGAGAACGCCTTCGGACGGACCTCCCTACAGGCTCCGCTCGTCACCGGCCGGCTCCGCACGTTCCTCGAGCTGGGCAACGAGCACGCGCTGCAGCTCGGGATGTCGGTCGCCAGCGGCCAGACCGCCGCGCGGCTTCCGAGCACGATCCTGGGCTGGGAGGGGCGCTACAAGTACCGCCCGGACGGCTGGCTCCATCCCCTCGTCACGTTGACTGGCGAGGCGCTCTACTCGTTGCGGCAGTTCAACGTCGACGTCGACGCCGATGGCGACGGCGTGACCGATTCCCTCGATAAGAAACACAAGAACCGCTGGGGCTGGTACCTGGGCGGCGAAGTGCAGCCCTGGCGTCGCTGGGCCGGCGGACTTCGGTTTGACTGGTCGCAGTACCCGGAGAACCCGGGCGCCGAGCAGTCGATCGAGCCCTACATCAGTTTCTGGCCGTCCGAGTTCCTCCGCTTCCGGGCGGCGTACAAGCGCACGGACCGCACTCATCGTGACGGCTTCGATCTCAACGGCGGTAGCGCGCGGACCGTGGACGAGTTCCTTTTCCAGGCCTCGTTCATCCTCGGCGCCCATCCCGCGCACCCCTTCTAGGAGGCACGAAACATGCGACGGGCGATCCTGATACTTGGCGCTGCTCTCGCAGTCATCGGACCGATGCTTCCGGTCGCTTCCGCGGCCGACAAGATCCACGTGGTGGCGACGATCCCCGACCTCAAGGCGCTCACCGAGGAGGTCGGCGGCAATCTCGTCGAGGTCGAGTCGCTCGCCCGGGGCACGCAGAACGCCCACGAGTTGGAGATCCGCCCGAGCCTCATGCTGAAGCTCCGGCGCGCCGACATTCTCATCGAAAACGGTCTCACGCTGGACTCGTGGGCCGACGTCGCCGTCCAGGGAGCAAACAATCCGAAGATCGTCCGCGGCGCGCCGGGCCGCGTCGACGTGTCCCGCGACATCCAGGTCCTGGAGGTGCCCTCGACAGGGGTGGACCGCTCGATGGGCGATGTGCATCCGCTCGGCAATCCCCACTATTCGCTGGATCCCGGCATGGCGCCGATCATCACCCAGAACATCGTCGACGGCCTGGCCCGCTTCGCCCCCGAGCATCGCGCCGCGTTCGAGAAGAACCGCCGGGCCTTCCTCGCTCGCTTGGACGAGGCGATGACGCGCTGGACGAAGGCCATGGAACCACTCAGGGGCGCCAAGGTCGTCGTGTATCATCCCCAGTGGATCTATATCCTGAGCCGATTCGGGCTGAATCAGGCTGCGACACTGGAGGACCGGCCCGGAATCCCGGCGTCGCCCGCCCATCTGACGCATGTCATCCGCCAGATGAAGGAGGAGCGGATCAAGATGATCATCGTCGAGCCGTGGAATGATCTGAAGCTGGCGACCCGCGTGGCCGAAGAGGCCGGCGCCAAGGCCGTCGTGCTCGCGTCAATGGTGGGTGGGGTGAAAGGGGCCGACTCGTACATCGCCGCCATCGACCACAATGTCAACGCTCTAGCCCAGGCGCTGCGCTAAGGGCCGAAGAGCGCTCTCGTGCTCGGCGATCTGCTGGCGCTCCTGTGGGCGCCCTTCCTCATGTGTCTCGTCCTCACCGGCATCCACGCCTATCTGGGCGTCCACGTGCTGGCCCGCGAGGTCGTCTTCGTGGACATCGCGCTCGCCCAGATCGCCGCCCTCGGCGCGACCGCGGCGTTCCTGCTCGGTCACGAGACCGACACCTGGGAATCGTACACCTTCGGGCTCTCCGCCACGCTGCTCGGCGCGCTTGTCCTGGCGCTGACGCGGAGCCGGCGCCGGCACGTCTCGCAGGAGGCGGTGATCGGCGTCGTCTACGCCGTCTCGGCGGCGGCGGCAGTCCTGGTGGCGGACCGTGCCCCTCACGGCGCTGAGCAGGTGCGGACGATGCTCGTCGGCAACCTGCTCGCGGTGCGGCCCCCAGAGGTCGTGAAGGTCGCGACCCTGTACGCGATAGTCGGCCTCTTCCACTGGCTCTGCCGTCGCCCGTTCTTCTTGATTTCGACCGATCCGGACTCGGCGTACCGGGAAGGCTGGCGAGTCCGGCTGTGGGATTTCCTCTTCTATGCGTCGTTCGGTGTCGTCGTCACCAGCTCGGTCCGGATCGCCGGCGTGCTGCTCGTGTTCTCGTATCTGATCGTCCCGGCGCTGGCCGGCATCCTGCTCGGCCGGACCGTGGCGCACAAGCTCATCATCGGGTGGGGCTTCGGCACGCTGGTCAGCGTCGTCGGGATGACCGCGTCAGCGGTCTTCGACCTCCCGACCGGAGCGACGGTGGTGTGCGCGTTCGGGCTCACGCTGATTGTGCTCTGGATCGCCTTCCAGACGGTCCGGCCGGCGTCCGGGCGCCTCACCCCGTCCGCTTGACCCGATACCCCGCCCGCGCCATCCTCGTCCTCGCGACGCTTCTCGCCAGTTGCGCGGGCTTGCCGCCGTCGAGGCCGATCGACGGGGCCGCGAGCCTCGCCGGCACGTGGCGCGGCAGGATGTCAGGACCTTTGGGGAACGCGCCGGTCATCCTGACGGTCCAGGACGACGGCTCGTATCGCGGGATCCTCTACGTCGAGCCGACGTACAAGGAAGTCGGAGGTGCGATCATCGTGATCCGCCCGGCTCAGGCCCGATACCACGGCACCAACGGCAACGGGCGGGTCACGCTCCACGAGGAAAAGGGCCGGCGCATTCTGCGGTTCGTCAACGATGGCGGTGGCGGTGGCGCCCAGCTCACGCCGACGCAATAGCCCTCTCTGGGTCATGCTGGCCGGCGCCGGCGCATTCCTGGCCCTGGCGCTGGCCGCGATCGCCCTCCCGTCGGTCCCCGGTGACCTCGCCACTCGAGAGTGCTTGCTCGTCCTCGCGACCCCGCCGGTCGTCGCGACGCTGCGCGTGATCAATCACGCCGGGAGCTGGCGGCTGCTCTTTCCCGCGACGCTCCTGCTCCTCGTCGCGTTCCCGCGCGCCAGGAAGCGCTGGTGGATCTGGATCGGCCTGATGCTCGCCGCGCCCGCCGCCGAAGGGCTGCTGAAGATTCTCATCGGGCGCGCGCGCCCCGAGGATCCCTCGATGGGTTTCCCGAGTGGCCACGCGACGGCGGCGGCGGCGTTCTTTGGCGCCGTGTTCTACCTGGCGCAGTCACTTTCGCCACCGGCCCGAACCCTCGTCCGAGTCGGCGCCGTGCTCGCGATCGTCCTCGTCGCCCTGGCCCGCGTCATTCTACGCGCCCACTGGCCGGCCGATACTATCGCCGGTATCGGGCTCGGGCTGGCCTTCGCGTCCGCGGCGACACTGCTGGCGGAGCCCGGACGGTCGGCGGCGGAGATCGCCGGGCGTAGGAGGTAAGGGTCGACTGGACCACGCGGCACGCTTGCGCTACTCCGCGACGGCTGGGCTCCATCCGGGCGCGTTGACCCCTACCTCCCACGCCCGGCGATCTCCGGCTGCTCGTGCCGGCATGTGTACATCTACATGACTTCGAGCGTAGAGACTCGTTCTATGGCACGAAGTGATCGCGGGCCAGCGGCGGCCGGACGTCGGCGCCCGTGAAGAGCAGCGTCACGATGATCTCGACCGAGGCGTTGCCGCCGAGCCCCTGGCAGCCGATCGCGGCGCGCGTCGGCTTGCCCTGCTCACCGAACAGCTCCACGAGGAGGTCTGCCGCACCGTTGATCACGCGCGGCTGATCGCCGAAGCCGGGTGCGGAGTTCACGAAGCCGAGCAGGTGCACGATCCGCTGGACCCGGTCCAGATCGCCGAGGGCGTACTTGACCGCCGCCAGCGTCGTGACCACGGCGTAGCGAGCGGCTTCGTACCCCTGCGCCAGGGTGAGGTCCTTGCCGACCACGCCGGGCAGGTAGGGCTGCCCGCCCTTTCTCGGCGTGGTCCCGGACAGATAGAGCAGGTTCTGCACCGGAAAGTGGGAGACGTAGTGCGCGCCCGACGAGTTCGTGCGGTACAGATCCTCCAGGCTCGGCAGCTCCAGTCCGAGCTTTTCGAGCTTCGCCTCCACGTTCATGCGAGCCTCCTTCCTCCGTTCCCGAGATCGTCGTAGCAGCGTCGGGCCATGCGGCCGATCAGCTGATAGGCGGCGGCGAAGCCCGGTGTGCCGTCTGCGAGCGCCTCTGGCACACCCATCGTGTAGGCCGTCAGAACGCACAGCGGGCGGTCGGCCTTGAAGATGATGCCGGCGTCGTTGTAGCAGCGGTGGCCCGTGCCGGTCTTGTGAGCGACCTTCGTGCCGAGGGGCAAGAGCGAGGGCAGCCGCGTCTTGAGCTTCTGCCAGGAGAGGATGTCGAGGCCCAGCCGACAGAGCGCCGGCGTGCACTGAAGTCGCGTGGCCGCCGCGGTGTCGTCGGTTCCCCGCAAGATCAGCTCGAGCAGAAGCCCCTGGTCGTTCGGCGTCGTCGTCGTGACCCGGTCGAGCGAGTTGTCCGGGCCGAGCTTCGGCGGAATCCCGTAGCGATGAACCGTGCCGGTCATGCCGACCGATTCGCTGTACCGCTGAACGTTCGGCAGGCCCACCAGATCGACGACGGTGCCCGTGCACGTGTTGTCGCTGACGATGATCATCATCACCAGGGCGTCCCGCAGGGTGATCCAGAACCCCGGCGTCAGGTGCTGGAACGTGCCCGAGTCGTTGTCCTGGTACCGGGCGTCGATGGTCACCTTCTGATCGAGCGCGAGCTTGCCGGCGTGAACGGCCGCCAGCGCGGCCATCATGATCGAGATCTTGCGGGTGCTGGCCGATGGCACGGGAACGTCGCCGCGTCGATCGGCGCTGGCACCCGTGGCGAAATCTTTGAGGTACCAGCTGGCTTGGAAAGGCGCCGCATCGCACAGCTCGTTGAGGCGCTTCACGAGATCACGCATCGACTGTCTCCTTTGCTCGGGTCCACCTCGCACCGCCATTCAGGCCCGCACGATACCGCGGACCGGCGCTCCCATGAAAGGGCCCGCGCGCGGCCTTGACTGCCGCGGCCGGCCACCGCAGAGTATCGCGGATGGCGGCCTCGACGCTGATCCACGACACGACGATCGTCGCGGCCGACGAGGCCGGCTCGATCCTCTACGACGCCGCACTGGTCGTCCACGACGGACGCATCGCCGCGCTCGGACCGACGACCGAGCTCCTCGCGCGCTATCCCGATGCGGAGCGGGTCGATGGCCGGGGCCGGGCGATCCTGCCGGGCCTCGCCAACACGCACACGCATCTCTCCCGCGTGCTGGCGCGGGGCATCTACGAGGACCTCTCGCCTCCCCACACGCCGCCGTTCACCGGCGGCCTGGCGCCCCTGCCGCTCCCCGAGCTCACGCCCGACGAGGAGCGCGTCATGGCGCTACTTGGCGCGCTGGAAGCGATCCACAGCGGCACCACGCTCCTCCTCGAGGAGGGCGCCCGGCTCGCCGGCTACGCGGGCGCCCTGGTCGACACCGGCCTGCGCCTCGTCCTGTGCGAACGCGCGTGGGACCGTGCCGGCGCCTCCATCGGTCAGCCCGGGCCATTCCAGGTCGATCCGGCGCTCGCGGACGCCGGGCTGACTCGAGTCGCCGATTTTCACGCGCGCTGGCATGGCAAGGGCGACGGGCGCGTGAGCGCCGGGCTCGCCGCCTGGGCGCCGGACATGTGCTCCCCCGGGCTCCTCGGTCACCTGCGCAAGCTCCAGTCGGAGCTCGACGCGCTCGCGACCGTGCATTTGAACCAGATCTGGGGCGAGGTAGCGGCCGTCACGGAGCAGCGTGGTGTCTTGCCGACGGAGTATCTCGCGCGTGAGGGCTTTCTCTCGGACCGGCTCGTGGCGGCGCACTGCCGCTGCATGACGCCGGCGGAAGAGCACATTCTCGGGGCATCTCGCGCCGCGGTCGCCTTCAACGCGGCGATCGCGGCCCGCCGCGGGCTCTCACCGCGCGTCGCCGACCTCGAGGGCGCCGGCTGTCTCATCACCCTCGGCACCGACAACATGGCCGAGGACATGATCGAGGTGATGCGCACGGCGCTCTTCATGGAGCGCGTCCGCCGACAGGACGGCCGGCGGCCGACGCCTGAGGACGTGCTGACCTGGGCAACGCGCAACGGCTATCGCGCGCTCGGGATTCCCGACGGCGGCTGGCTCGCGCCCGGGAACCGAGCGGATCTCATCGCGATCGATCTGCGGAAGCCCCACCTCACCCC
>QHSV01000361.1 GCA_003221655.1 Candidatus Rokuibacteriota bacterium | reverse complement strand
ACACTCCGCCAGGTTCCTGATGCGCACCAAGTTGTAGACCGCCAAGCTAAAGACGAACATCCATCCGACGCGCCGACGGCCGCGATGGCGCGTTTGCCGCATCAGCCCGATGGTCTTGAGCCAGCCGAAGACCTCTTCGATCCGCTTGCGCTTCTGTTGACTCACCTCGTAGCCGGCGTGGCGTGTGGTCCGCCGATCGATCGCCCTCGACCGGTTCGCGGTGTTCTGGGCCACGTGCGGGGTCACCTGCAGCAGGCGCAGGGCGCCGACGAAATCGCGCGTGGCATAGCCTTTGTCCGCCGCCAGGGTGATCCGCCGGCTCATCGCCACCGGCCCGACCATTTCGAGCGCGGCCGCGCGCTCGCCGTAGCCATTCGCGGGGGTGAGGCAACCGTCGACCGCGAGGCCGTGGCGGTTCTCCATCAGCACGTGGCCCTGGTAGCAGAGCTTGGCTTCGCGCCGGGCGCCCTTGCGGTACAGCAGCGCCTGCGGATCGGTCGTGGAGGCGTGCGTCGCGTTGCTACGCCGCTCGCCATGGAAGTTCACCGTGGGATTTCCGGAGTCGTCCGGCGTGACCGGCGGCGCATCCTTGCGCTTGAAACTCTTGAGGCTCGCCCAGGCGTCGATCAGAGTGCCGTCGACCGTGAAGTGCTCGTCGGACAGCAGGCCGCGCTGCTCGGCTTGGGCGCGCACCCGCTCGAAGAAGGCGCGCGCAATATCGCCGCGGAGCAGCCGCTCCCGATTCTTGGTGAACACCGTGGCGTCCCAAATCGAGTCGTCCATCGCCAAGCCGACGAACCACCGGAACAACAGGTTGTAGTCGAGCTGCTCCATGAGCAGCCGCTCGCTGCGCACGCTGTAGAGTACCTGCAGGAGCAGGGCCCGCAGCAGGTGCTCGGGGGGAATCGACGGCCGCCCGACCTGGGCGTACAGCTGGTCGAACTGGGGCGACAGCTCCCGCAAGATCGCGTCGACCATGACGCGCAGGGGACGCAGTGGATGGTCGGTCGGGATTCGTTGCTCCAGCGGCACGTAGCTCCACATGTGGGGTTCCTGCCCCGTTCCCTCACCACGCATGCGCGCCTCCTCGCTCGGTCTTGCGCGCATCGTAATCGAACTCTCAACGTGCCCCGGCATCAAAAGTCGGGTTTTTCCGCAGCCTGCTAGGAGTTAGAAGCGGAAGAGACGCCCACGAGCAGGGAGTGAGTGTTGACATCCGTACTCAGTGAGGCGCTCCCTCCCGTTTCAGGTCCAGCTCCCACCCGTATTGCTGTGATGCGTCACGATTGAGAGCGACTCGCGCCCCGGCCAGCATGCCCTCCGCGGCGCCGCTTCGATCTACGACGTCGCGTCCCTGCAGAGTATTTACGTAAAGTGGGCCGCGACCCCGACCGAAGGCAACCAGCCTCACGTAGCGGGCCGCCAGCACGCTGACGATCCGGGCCCAAGGGAACTCCCGTCATCTGCTCGGGTTACACTATCGCTGCGATGCCTACTGACGGCCCCAAGAGCGCATACGAGCTGGCGATGGAACGCCTCCGGCAGAAGGACCGCGAGGCTGGGGTCGAAGAGCGTCCGCTGACCGAGGCGCAGAAGGCGGCGATCGCCGAGGCGCGCCAGGTCTATCAGGCGAGGATGGCCGAGCGCGAGATCCTGCACCGGGACGCGCTAAACAAGGCCCGGACCCGTGAGGAAGTCGAGAAGCTCGAGAGCGAGCTGGCCATCGATCGAGATCGCCTGGCGAGCGACCGGGACCGCAAGATCGCCGAGATCAAGGAGCAGTCAGCGAAGTAGATAAGCCCCGCGCTCAGCGCCCGCCTGGTTCCATCGCCTCCGCGAAGCGCTGATACGCTTCCAGCGGATCACCATACTTCCGATGTCCCGCCGTGTGCTGGGCGCTCGCCAGCAAGAGCCGGTCGCGCTCGTGCGCCTTGGTGTGCAGGTAGTCCTCGAGGGTGCAGAGCCCAAGCTCCTGGTTGTGCGGGTCGTTCCCAATCTTGCATGCGGCGGTGGCCAGCGTCTGCACCAGGGGCCCCCGGTCGTGGCCACCCTTCAGGTAAGCCGCGGTCAGGTCCACCGACTCCTCGGCCCGAAGGGCGAGCAGCGCCTGTTCGAGCCTCTCGAGGAGCTGGCGTGAGGACCATGCTTCCGAGCCCGCCGGTGGCGCGATCGTCCGCCGGCCGTTTCCCGGCGTGTTGGCCTGGTGCTCGGAGCCGCGGTTGATGAAGAGCGCGGCCACGAACAGGAGCTTCAGCCGGTGCGGGTGCTCGAAGGCATCGTAGAACCAGCCGACCGTGTTGCAGTACTCGTAGCCGTGCTGCGCCATCGAGTAGTTGTTGGGCTCGCCCGTCTCGAGAATGACTTGCGCCGCGGCGATCTGGATGGCGTCGAGGATGCGGCGCGCGCTCCGCCCGGCCTTGAGCAGCGCCACCAGCGCGTCGATGACGGAGAACTCGCGCTGGCGCATGATGACGTCGACCAGCATCGCCTCTTCGGCCGACGTGAGCGGCGTGTCCTGACGGAGCAACTCCGCGTCGCGGCCGTCGAGCAGGTTCTGGACGACGCTGCAGCCCACCTCGTAGGTCGAATACCAGCGCGGACCCACCGCGATGTCGGGCACGCCGGCGTAGAGCACATGGTGCGCGTTGTCCCAGCCGATGGCCTCCCCCAGCTCGATGGTGGCGCGCGCGCGATAGCCCTTGTGGCCGGTGGTGTAGGAACGGTTGTGCCACATGCGGTCCTGCACGTCGATGAGCCCGGCGAACGCCAGATGCGCGAGGACGTGCCGCCGGTTCGGCACGTCCTGCATCAGTCCAAGAAACACACGGTAGGACGTCAGCACTTCGCCGCGCTGCACGAGTGTCAACCAGTGGTTGAGGCGCTCACGCAGCGTGCCCTCGATGGGCAGCGGCTCCTGGTCGGGCCAGTGCGCCTCGGGCATGGGCGGCGTCGTGTTCACCTGGATGTCGTAGAGCCTGGTGTAGTGGCCCGGGGCCTTGCCGATCAACTGGTTCCACGGATCGAGCCCGGTCGGCATGTACCAGACGGTCTGGGCCAGCGGCAGCCAGCGCAGCTCGGGGCGGATCATCGACGCGAGCGGCAGGCCCACCCGCTCACTCAAGAGACAATGATCGTTGTTCACGAACTTCACGACGCCGTCGTCGAGCCGCTGGTGGTAGGGGACGTGGGTGTACGGCGCGTGGATCCGCACGGTCTCGCGCGTGATCTCGGTGATGGAGCGGCCCTGTTTCATGAGCCGGTAGAGCACGTCGCTGGCGCCCTTCTGATCACGCGCTAGAATCCGCTCCTCTAGGCGCGCGTACTCCGCGGTGGGCGCCGATTCGTTCAGGACCGCGGCCGTCGTCGCCATGCCGTCACCTCACACGAACGCTGCGAGCGTTTCGCCTCAATCCGCGCGGTTCACCTAGTCAGCCCTGAAGATCAGGTCGGGCTTGAGATCGGAGATCTTGGTGCGGCCGCAGAGCCCCATCGCGATGTGCATCTGCTCGCGCAAAATCTCGAAGACGCGAGCGACACCATCGGCGCCGTCGGCGCCCAGCCCCCAGAGAGCGGTCCGCCCGAGCATCACCACCTTGGCGCCGCGCGCCAGCCCCTTCAGCACGGCGGTGCCGCTCGAGAAGCCGCCGTCGACCACGACGTCGGCGCGGCCGGCCACTGCGTCGACGATGGGCGGGAGCGCCTCGATGGACGACTGGGTGTGGTCGAGCTGGCGCCCGCCGTGGTTCGAGACCCAGATGAGGCGCACGCCCATCTCGACGGCGCGACGGGCGTCGGGCACGGTCATGATGCCCTTGAGCCCCACGGGCAGCTTCGTCGTCTTCATCAGCCACTCGACGTCGGCCCACGTGAGGCGCATCTGGTAATCGTGGAACGGTCCGCGCGGGTTCGGCGCGATCTCCATGGCCTTGCGCGGGCTCCAGCGCGCGAGGATGTCGCGCTCCCGCCGGCTGTAGTGCTGGGTGTCGACGGTGAGGGCGACGGCCTTGTAGCCGGAGCTCTCCACGCGCTTGAGTAGCTCGCTCACCCAGCCGCGGTCGCCGTGGTGGTAGAGCTGGAACATCTGGGGCGCTCCGCCGGCTCGCGCGACGTCCTCGACGGGCCAGCCGGTAGCGCCGGAGAGCCACTGGAGCGTGTCGGCCTTGCCGGCGCCGCGGGCCATCTCGACGTCGCCCTCGGGATGGAAGAGGACGAGTCCGCCCATGGGCGCGACGCCCACGGGCGAGGAGAGCGGCACACCGAGCAGGCTCGTGCGCAGGTCGATCTCGCGCACGTCGACGAGGACGTTCTGCGCGATCGCGAGGCGGTCCAGGTGGCGACGATTGCGGCGCAGCGTCGCTTCCGACTCGCTGCCGCCGTCGCCGAAGTTCCAGGCTTCGCGGGCGAGCCGCGCCTTGGCGGCGCGGCGTATCTCGGGCAGTGTAGCGAAGGGGCGTGGGAATTCCTGTGATTGGGCCATGGCGCAGTACTATACGCCAGTCCGGTCTGCGGAGTCTTGGTACACTGCGGCGGCGCGAGCCGAGAGAGGATCCGATGATGGAGATCGGCGGCCATGGGCGACGCGCTGGTCGCGTTCGCGCGCGAGGCCAAACGGTGCAACATCGCCTCGCTCTGGGTGAGCGACCGCTGTCGCGGCGGCCTGATTGCGACGAGGCCTGAGGTCGTGACGCAGCGATGGGCGAGGCGGATGCCAGGGGAGGAGATGCGACATGAGCGGTGACGGGGCGAGCGCCAGAGGCGTGAAGCAGGTCGGGTACTTCGATTGCCCCGGCGGCGGGCAGGTGGTCGTCGACGGGCGCGTAGCCTTCATCGCCCATATGAAGGCGCCTCACGGCACGACGCTGGTCGATGTCAGCGACCCGGCAAAGCCGCGGCAGCTCGCGTCGATCGAGGTGCCTCCCGGCACGCACTCGCACAAGGTGCGCGCGGCCAACGGCCTGATGCTCGTGAACCGCGAGGCCCACGGCGGGCCGCCGTCATCGCCGAACCCGCCCCGGGGGCTCGGCATCTACGACGTGTCGACGCCGAGCCGGCCACGCGAGATCACGCTCTGGCGCAGCGGCGGCACCGGCGTCCACCGCTTCACGTTCGACGGGCGCTACGCCTATATCTCACCCGAGATGGACGGCTACGTCGGCAACATCATGATGATCCTCGACCTGCACGACCCGAGCCGCCCGCAGGAGGTCGGCCGCTGGTGGATGCCTGGGCAGTGGACGGCGGGCGGCGAGACGCCCTCGTGGACAGGCCGGCAACACCGCTGCCATCACCCGATTCGCCTGGGCAACCGGCTCTACGTCAGCTACTGGCATGGCGGCTTCGTTATCCTCGACGTGGAAGACCTCGCGAAGCCGCGCTTCGTCTCGGGGCTCGACTGGAGCCCGCCGTTCCTGACGCCGACGCACACGGCGCTGCCCGTGCCGTTTCCGTTGCATGGACGGCGCGTCATGCTGGTGGCCGACGAGGATGTGGCGAAGCTCGAGCCAGGGCCGCCCGCGTTTCTCTGGCTCGTGGACATCACCCACGAGCAGCGGCCCGTGCCCTTCGCGAGCTTCCAGGTGGATGCTGACGGAAAGCCCCAGCCGGACATGACCGGCTGCCATCAGCCCTGCGAAACGATCACGGGTCCGGAGATTCCCGTGGCGTGGTTCGCCCGCGGCCTGCGCATCGTGGACATCGCCAACCCGCACGCGCCGCGCGAGGTCGGGCACTTCCTGCCGCCCGTTCCCGAGGGCTCGACGCGCGTGTGCAGCAACGACGTGTGCGTGGACGACCGAGGGCTCCTGTACCTCGTCGACCGCGGGCGCGGGGTCCACATCCTCGAGCGCGCGTGATGCCTGGGGCGCCCGAGAGTCATCGCATCGCCGCGGAGGCGCTGAATGGCCGATAGCCTGCCGTCCCGGCAGCAGGACTTCAACGAGTGGTACAACCAGCTCGTGCTGCGCGCCGACCTGGCGGACTACGCGCCGGTGCGCGGCTGCATGATCGTCAAGCCCTACGGCTGGGCGCTGTGGGAAAACATCCAGGCCGCGCTCGACCGGCGTTTCAAGGCCACCGGCCACGTGAACGCCGCGTTCCCGCTCTTCATCCCGAAGTCGTTCCTCGAGAAGGAAAAGCAGCACGTCGAGGGCTTCTCGCCCGAGCTGGCCGTTGTCACGATCGGCGGCGGCGAGGAGCTGACCGAGCCGCTGGTGGTGCGGCCGACCTCGGAGACGATCATCGGGCACGCCTACGCGCAGTGGATCAAGTCGTATCGCGATCTCCCGGTGCTGATCAACCAGTGGAACAGCGTCGTCCGCTGGGAGCTGCGCACCAAGCTCTTCCTGCGCACGCTCGAGTTCTGGTGGCAGGAAGGCCACACCGCCCACGCGACCTACGAGGAGGCCGAGGCCGAGACGCGCCAGATGCTCGACGTGTACACCGACTTCGCCGTCAACGAGGCAGCGGTGCCGGTAATCCCCGGCATCAAGTCGCAGGCCGAGAAATTCGCCGGCGCGCTGCATTCGTACACGATCGAGGCGATGATGGGCGACAAGCGGGCGCTGCAGGCCGGCACGTCGCACAACCTCGGCCAGAACTTCGCCAAGGCCTTCGACATCAAGTATCTCGATCAGGGCAACGAGCTGCAGCACTGCTGGACGACGTCGTGGGGACTCTCTACCCGATTCATCGGCGCGATCATCATGGTGCACGGCGATGACCAGGGGCTGATCATGCCGCCCCGCCTCGCCCCGTTCCAGGTCGTCGTGGTGCCGATCTACCGGAGCGACGCCGAGCGTGCCACGGTGCTCGAGGCCGCGGGGCGGGTGAAGACGCACCTCGTGGCAGGCGGCGTCCGGGTCAAGCTCGACGAGCGCGATGGGATAACGCCGGGCTTCAAGTTCAACGACTGGGAGATGCGCGGCGTGCCGCTGCGCATCGAGATCGGCCCGCGTGACGTCGAGAAGCACTCGGTGGTCCTGGCGCGGCGCGACTTGCCGGGCAAGGCGGGCAAGTCCTTCGCGCCGGAAGAAGGGCTCACCAGCGCGGTCACGGCCATGCTGGAGTCAATCCAGAAGGCGATGTACGAGCGGGCTCTGACGTTCATGCGCGCCAATACCTCGGAGCCCAGGACTTACGACGAGTTCAAGCAGGCGATCGAGGCGGGTCTCTTCTGTCGCGTCTGGTGGTCGGGCGACGCCGGTCGTGAGGCGGCGATCAAAGAGGAAACGAAGGCCACGATTCGCTGCATTCCGCTGGAGCAGCCGGGCGGGGAAGGGGCCTGCATCGGCACCGGCCGGCCCGCCACGCAGGTGGCGATCTTCGGACGCGCGTACTGACGCGCTTACATCGCTACGGGGATGCGCGAGAGCGCGGAGATCGGGAGCCTCACCGACTCGGAACATGCGAGGCACGCGAAGTGTAGCTCGTCCGGCTGTCGCGCTTGCAGGACCATCCGCTGACCGCAGCTCGCGTGGTGGATGCCGCCGTCGAGTGCCCAGTACACGGTCACGATCTGAGGGGAGACCGAGGTGTCCATCTATATCGCCCGCCTCACGAGTGCCCAGCCGAAGACTTGTAGGTCGGCGGTGATGTCTCGTTGCCGCCGGTCTCCGCGTCGTCTCTCGCCCGACACGGGCTCGTCGCGGCGGCGACGCGCCTGCACCCGGCGGTCGAGGATCACGTCTCCGGTCTCGCTGTCGAAGACGTACTGGAGATAGGCGTATCGCTCCCGTTCCGAGCGCGAGACGATCAGGAGTTGCCGAGTCACCGCTGCCTCCGCTGGCGGCCTAACGAGCATCTCTCCCTCCAGCCTCCTTCAGGCACGTGTTGATCGAAAAAGCTTGAGGCAGCGAGAGTCGTGCCAATTGTCACGACGCTCGAGGCCTTCAGGCTTTTCACCGAGTTGGCCGCACCACGAGCCTGGGCGGTCTGCAAGGAAAGTCACAGGGCAGAAGAGATTTCTTCTCAGGCTCTGTAGGACTCGTCAGGGGGCGCCGCTCAGCGGTGCGCGAAGCGCCCGGATTCCGGATTTATCGGCTTGAGGACGTGAGACTCGAAGTGTTTTGGGACCACCACGCGAGTCCGGGGCGACACCGCCTTGACCTCCTGCGCGAAGACGTCGGCTTCGCGCAGGCGGGCGTCCTGGGGCGCCCCATAGGGCAGGGACTGCTCGTCCCAGTGGGTCGCGAACACGAGGGGCGGGCGATCGAGCGCGCGCATCAGACGGCTGGTGTACTCATGGATCTCGAGCCGCTGCCGGGCGGCGGCGATCAGCGCGACGTCCGGCCGCAAGCCCTGAACTTCCCGCTCGAGGTAGTTCATGGACCCGAACCAGAGAATCCGATAGCCCGCCAGCCGCAGGAGATAGGCGAGGGTCCCGCCCTCGACGTCGTTGTCCATGCGCCGCGGCCCGCGGAAGTCGCGCGGCACGACGCGGCCGTCGTAGTAGTGCTTGCCGTTCAGGGCCGAGTGAAGGCTCGGGATGACCTTGATCGACAGCGCGCCGAATTCGTAGTCCTCGCCCCCGCGCACGGTGAGGAGCTGAGAGTCGGGCACGCCGCCGGCGCGGGCGAGGATCGTCGTGCTCTCGGTGCCGATGACCGTCGCGCCGGTCTTCCGGGCGATGTACGGCATGTCGAGCGTGTGGTTGAAGTGCGAATGCGAGATCAGGATGAAGTCTGCGCGCGTGATGCGGGCGTCGACGGCGGCCGTGTCGGAGACGAGGTCGTCGTCGGGCCCGAACACGCGGCGCGTGTCGCCGGGCAGCTCGGGCGTGTCGAGCAGACCGAACCGGGCTCGGTACCGCAGGCGAGAGAGATAGGGGTCCATCAGGATCACCCGCTGGCCGTCCGTGATCTCCCAGCCTGCGGCGCCGAGATGCGTGAGGCGCACCCGCACCGCGCCTCGGGCGCGCGTCATGCTTCGAGCGCGTGCGATGGTGGTCGCTTCAGCAGCCGCCGGCGGCCGCGCCGGACTTCCGCGCCTCGACCAGCTCGACCCTGACGTCATCGGGCGCTCGCAGGAACGCGATGCGCGGGCCGTTGGGGTTCTGGATCGGCCCCTCCAGCAGGCGGGCGCCGAGCCCCTCGAGCCGCTTGATGTCGGTCTCCAGGTGTGTCGAGTCGAAGCCGAAGTGCTCGAGCCCGTGGTGCGCGCTCGCGTCGCCCGGGCCGAGGCGCTCGTTGGTGCGCGCCCCGGAGATGTTCACATTCATGCCGCCGTCCTCGCTCTGGCAGCGGATGAAGCGGTCGCCGAACACCCGCGTCTCGTCGCCCACGATCTTGCAGGTGAAGGCGCGCACATACCACTCGGCCGTCTTCCGCGGATCGGGCGCCTTCAGATGGATGTGGTTGATCCGGAACGCCATGATGGTTGTCCTCCGTCGTGAGCTGGTTGCCTGTCGGGATCTACTCAGTGCATAACGAGGCCGCCGTCGACGCTCAGCGCCTGCCCCGTCATATAACCAGACTTGCTCGACACGAGAAAGCCGATCACGCTCGCAACGTCCTCGGGACGCTCCATCCGCCCGAGTGGGACCTGCGAGGCGCGCTGGCGCGTGAACTCCTCGGGCGTGAGACCCATCAGCTTGCCCTGCTCGCGCGAGACGTAGGCCCACATGTCGGTTTCCACGAAGCCGGGGCACACGCAGTTCACGCGGATCCCGTCCGCCGCGTGGGCGAGGGCCAGGCTCTTCGTCATGCTGATGACCGCGGCCTTGCTCGCGTTGTAGGGGAGGTTGTTGCGGTTGCCGATCTTGCCGGCCATGGACGCGAGGCTGACGATCGCGCCGCGCTTCTGCGCGATCATCGTGGGCAGCACCGCCTGAGTGGCGAAGAACACCGCCTTCGCGTTGACGTTCATGATCGCGTCCCAGTGCTCTTCGGTGACGTCGAGGGGCGCCGCCGCGCGGTAGATTCCCGCGTTGTTCACGAGGACGTCGATCCGCCCGAACTCGGCGCGCGCGCGGTCCGCCATCGTCGTGAGATCGTCGCGCGAAGTGACGTCGGTCCGCACGACGCTCACGCGGCGCCCGAGGCCTTTCACCTCGGCGGCCGTGCGCTCGGCCCCCTCGCGGTCCAGCTCGGCGACGACGATATCCGCACCCATCTGGGCCAGCTCGAGCGCGGTCGCGCGGCCGATGCCACGGCCCGCCCCGGTGACGATCGCGACCCGTCCTGAAAGCTCCATGATGCTCTCCCTTCGAGCGGCGGTGCTGAGCCGCGAGTCTACCACCCGGCGTCGTCCAACGTGTACGATGCAGGGCGGCCATGGCGCCCGAGCCGACGGATATTCTCGTCCTCGCGCAGCGCATCGAGCGCGCCGATCTGGCCCGTTTGCTTACGCTCTTTGGTGACATGATCAAGTACGTGGTGGACGTCGAGCGCGGCCTGATCGCCATCGGGGGCGAGCTGCACGCCGACGCCGAGCACGTGCTCCTGGAGCACGGCAGCCGCCAGGCTGACCTCTGGGGGGCCAACTACTATCCCGGGCGTGGGCGGGAGGACTGCATCGAGTTCACCTCGCTCATCAACATCCGCCCGGCCCGTGGCAATCGCGGCATGCAGGTCGAGGCCCCGACGATCAGGGAGCGCATCCGCGCCCTCACCTTCACGCTGGTCGGCACCGGGGAGCCTCTCTGAAATGGCTTCCCACGCCGGCCTGTCTTCCGAGCGGTGGGCGACCTTCTCACTCGACCAACAGATCTTGATGATCGCCAACGAGATGAACCGGGCGGCGAAGCTGATGACCCCCGGCGATCGCGGGCGCCTTTTGAGCGGCTACGAGCGCACCCTCCAGCTCACGGATCTCACCGTTCAGGTCGGTCGGCCGGCGCTGCGGCGCGAGCTACTCCGCTGGCGTGATCTCGTGGCCGCGCTCTATGTCGCTGCCGCTTCCGACCCCATCGCCCACGCCGCCGCTTTCCGCGCCCTCCTCCTCCTGGCGCCGGAGGCATCGAAGCAGCTTCCGCTTCTGCGCGGAGGTTAGGGCTTGACGGGCTCGATGACGCCGGCGGCGTGCAGTGCGGCCAAATCGTCCTGCGCGAGTCCCAGGAGTTCCGCCAGCACGCGGTCGGTGTCCTGGCCCAGGAGCGGCGCCGGGCGCGCGACGGCCGCGGGATCGGCGCCGTGCAGACGGATCGGCGAGATGGGCACCTTGGTCTTCCCGCGTCGCGGGTGCTCGATCTCCTTCCAGACGCCCCGGGCGCGGAGGTGCGGATCGTCGACCACCTCGGCGGCCGTCCGCACTGGGGCGCAGGGCACGTGGGCCTCAGTCAGGGTCGCCATCACTTCGTTCTTCGTGCGCTCGCGCGTCCACCCCGTGACCATTGCGTCGATCTGTTCGACGCGGGCCGCGCGCCCGGGTGTGGTCGCGTAGTCGGGGTTCGCGAGCAGATCCTGGCGCCCGAGCACCATGGTGATGCTTTCCCAGTGACGATCCGAGGCTGTGAAGATCGCGATGTGCCCGTCGCTCGTGTCGTAGACGTTGTAGGGCGCCATCGCGAGCGCCGGATGGCGGTTGCCGGTGCGCGGCGGAACCGACGTGTCGCCGTCCATGAAGACGCCGAGCGCGCTCGCGAGCGCGATGATCGCGGCATCCAGCATCGCGACCTCGACGAACTGTCCCCGGCCTGTGCGCTCGCGCTGTATGAGCGCCCCCAGAATGCCGGCGAAGAGATGCACGCCGCCGAGGAAATCGCAGACCGCGGGCCCGGCCTTGACCGGCGCCCGGTCGGGAAAGCCCGTCGCGTTCATGATGCCGCTCATCGCCTGGATCGTCAGGTCCATCGCCGGAAGATCGCGGTACGGGCCGGAGAGACCGAAGCCCGTGCCGCTGCCGTAGACGAGCCGTGAGTTTTCCTTCTGCAACACGTCCCAGCCGAGACCGAGACGATTCATCACGCCGACGGCGAAGTTCTCGACGACCACGTCGGCCCTGCGGGCCAGGCGAAGGAACAGGGACTTGCCGTCGTCGTGCTTGAGGTCGAGGACCACGGACTCCTTGTTGGAGTTCAGCATCACCAGCGGGTAGGGCTCGACCTGGCGCTTTCGGCGACGCACGATGTCGCCCTCCGGTGACTCGATCTTGAGCACGCGTGCGCCCATGAAGCCGAGCAGCAGGCCGCAGTACGGGCCGTTGTAGATCTGGCCGAGGTCGAGGACGAGCATGCCGTCGAGCGGGCGGCTCACCTGACTACTCCTTCGCCGGCGTGATCATGGTCTTCACGCCCTGTCCGGCCGCGGCGTGGGCGAAGGCCTCGCGGATCCCGTCCAGCGGGAATCGCGCGGTGACGAGGTGCGTGAGACCGAGCTTCGGCATCAGCGCAAGCGCGCGACGGTAGGCGGTGCCGCGACCGAACGCCCCGCCGATCCGGATCTCGCGGAAGTGCACGTCCCAGAGGTCGAGCGGCAACCGGCTCCCCTGCGGATTCACCCCGACGAGCTGGAAGAAACCCGTGGGCTTGGTCAGGGCGACCGCTTCCGCGACCAGCTCGGGCTTACCCACGGCCTCGCAGACGACGTCCGCTCCACGCCCGCCCGTGAGCTCCATCACCTTGTCTCTCAAGCTCTCGCGGACGGGATCGATGACCACGCTGGCCCCGAGACGCCGCGCCATCTGCCGGCGTTCCTCGATCGGATCGGAGAGGATCAGGCGCCTGGCGCCTCGCCGCCTGGCCAGCACCATGGTGACAAGCCCCATGATGCCGCCGCCGATGACGAGCACCGTCGCGCCGCGCGGCATCTGAAACGTCTCGAGGCCGGCGAGACAGCAGGCGGCGGGCTCGGTCATCGCGGCGGTCACGGGATCGAGCCCGCGCGGCAGGGGATGGACGTTGCGCGCCGGCAGCACGACGCGCTCGGCGAAGCCGCCGACCCGAACGCATTTTGGACACTGGCTCACGCGCCCGGCCTTGCACTCCGCGCAGGCACCGCAGCCGTACGAGGGCTCGCACCCGACCATGCGCCCGACGAGGCGCCGGTCGACTCCACGACCCACTTGGCGCACGACGCCAGTGTACTCGTGGCCGAGCACCAGGGGCGGTTTCCAGGGGAAAAGCCCCTGCGTCGCGTGGACGTCGGTGCCGCAGATCCCGGCGGCATGAACGGCCACCACGACCTGGCCACGCCCGGCGACGGGCTCGGGCACCTTGTCGATCGTGAAGCGGCTCTCGCCCTGCCAGGTCGCGACTTTCACGTCAGCACCTCGGTCACGGGAGCTCCTTTCGTTGTGCCGCGAGGCTACCACACGGCGCCGATCGACAATACAATCGCGCCATCTCTGGTCAAGGAGGCCGCTGGACCGAGGACGAGCTGATCGAGGTGCTCCTGCACCTCTCCGGTTACGTCGGCGTGCCGCTGCCGTAGACGAGCCGTGAGTTTTCCTTCTGCAACACGTCCCAGCCGAGACCGAGACGATTCATCACGCCGACGGCGAAGTTCTCGACGACCACGTCGGCCCTGCGGGCCAGGCGAAGGAACAGGGACTTGCCGTCGTCGTGCTTGAGGTCGAGGACCACGGACTCCTTGTTGGAGTTCAGCATCACCAGCGGGTAGGGCTCGACCTGGCGCTTTCGGCGACGCACGATGTCGCCCTCCGGTGACTCGATCTTGAGCACGCGTGCGCCCATGAAGCCGAGCAGCAGGCCGCAGTACGGGCCGTTGTAGATCT